>JAZDGZ010000316.1:0-3822 GCA_043806375.1 Pseudomonadota bacterium
ATTAGCACCACCACTCGTGAAGGACGGGAAACGCTTCAACACACTCACCTTCCTGGTTTCAGGCTCATAAAATAAACTAAGAACCTTCCCGTGTCTGTGCCCTTTCTGGTCCTGGTATGTCACAAGGTAGTGCGCGCAAACGGCCCCTTGACCGCCGTTCGCCGCGACATTTCCCCGGAAGTCCGGTTTCAGAATCTCTTCAGTGAGAGCATTTACCAGGGGATGCCCGAGTCCGCCTATCTCACTCCCCCTGGTCCTCAAGGCCAGGCTTCTTTCAAAGCAGACCTTTTCAAAGCGTGGAGCAAGGCGGTATTTGTGCCTCAGGGGCTCGGGGGTTATCAGTGTCCGGAAATCGCCATTCGGTATGACGCCGCCGCCCAGCCTCAGGACCGTATCCCGAACCCAGGCGCCAAGTTCCTCCAGGGAATAGCGACCCTCAAGGGCTTTGTAGTGTTCCAGGTTGAACCTGCTCAGATCCTGGGTCAATGAGTGCAAGGCTTCCCGTGCCCGAACCGCCTCCTCGATCATCCGTTGTAGTTCTGTCTCTGTCCGGCTATAGTCCCTGTCTATGAGGGCGGCCTTGTAAAGGTTCTGGTAATCCGGCCGGCTGCCCAGGTATCCGAGGATATCCCATCGGAAATCCTCCCTGAGCCTTCCCGCCTCATCTACATTTCCGATAGAACGAGCGATCTCCTCCAGTTTTCTCTCCAGAATGGCGTAAATCTTCTCTTCAACGGTGTCTTCCGCCAGGAGATTATAGACCTGGACCGTATCCCTCTGACCGTAACGGTGCACCCGCCCGATCCTCTGCTCCACGGCCATGGGGTTCCATGGCAAATCGTAGTTGAAAAGGATCCTTCCCACCTGCAGATTCACACCTTCGCCGCCGGCCGACGTGCTGATCAGAAAGCGAGCCCCGTCCTCTTTCCAGAAGGCCTCCATGGCAGCTATCTTGCTCTCAATGGGACCCCCTTTAATGGTTGCGATGCGCTCATCCCCAAAAACACCACCAAGCTCTTCCTTCAGAAATTCCAGGGTGTCCCGGTACTGGGTGAAGATCACAAACTTCTCGGAAGGCCCTTCCCTTGAAAGGGTACTGACAGCCCTGAGCAACGTGTCAAATCGACGGTCCCTGCCCTCAGGAACGAGGCCGATGAGTTCCCTCACCTTCTCTATCTCATTGGGGATGTCGGCCTCGGCAAAGACCCCGTCTTCCGCCTCTTCATCCGGGTCAAGGGACCAACTCGTTGTCTCGTAGCTCTCCTCGATCTTCTTCAGTATCCGCCTTCTAACCCGTGCCACATAGGCCTCTGCATCGATTCTCGTCTCCCTATCAAATCCAAGGATGTCTCCGGCCAGTCGAATCATCTCGTCCTGGATTCCCATGATCTCTTCGGCAACCCTTGCGCCGGTCTGCCTCTTAGACTCGAACTGGATCTGCTTTCTGGTTAGCAGGACCATGAGCCTTCTCCTCAAGGCCTGCAGAATCGCCCTGGGGCTTGAGGACATGATTTTCTGGAAAGTCGCCATGACAAAGCCGATAGCCCGCTGTTTGGAGGTAGTCCTTGCCTGGTTGAGACCTGCTGCGTCGTAGCCTTCCCGCAGGTATTCGCTCAGCCTGTCATAGAAGAACCGCTCCTTCGGGGCGAGGCTGAATGGGTCGGTATAGACCTGTCTCCTGCAGAAGATGGGATCACCCTTGGCGTCGGTCACTTCCCGCTTGGTCCTTCTGATCAGAAGACGCGAGAGCAATCCCCTGTGCTTTGCAAGGTCTTCAGGCCCACTGAAGAGCCGATCGTTCAGGAGTTGGATCAGGGCCCAGAACTGATAGGCATTGCCCTGATGAGGTGTCGCGCTCAGAAAGATCAGGTCTCGCGTATGGCCCTTCACGGCCTCGGCCAGCTTGTAGTTTTGGGTTGTCTTGGTCTTGTTCCCCGACCTTGTCCGGGAGAGATGGTGGGCCTCATCAAACACGATGAGATCCCAGGGAGGTGCTGAGAGAAGCCTCTGGATGCGTTTTGGTTGTTTCAGGGTGTCGATGGAGGCAATGACCAGATGGTGCTTCTCCCATGTGGCAGAGCCATGGTCTGAAAAATCGTGGTTCAGAATTTCAAAGTGGAGCCGAAAGCATTCCTCCAGTTCCTGGCACCAGTTCCGCGTGAGTCCGGCAGGCGTCACGATGAGGATCCGCTCCGCCTCGCCCCTTGCCATGAGTTCCCTCAGGAGCATACCCGTCTCAATGGTTTTTCCAAGTCCCACCTCGTCTGCAATGAGGACTGACCGGTCGTCCCTTGCCACGAGGTCGTGGACGAGCAGGATCTGGTGGGGAAGCAGGTTCACCCGGCTTGCGGTCAGTTCCCCTCCGCTGTTGGAATGGACCAGATCATAGCAGATCTGTTTCAGGCGATAGTCCTCGGGGTCATCGAAATCGCCCGCCCAAAGCCGTTCCCACATATCCCCTGTGGGCTTGAGCAACTCCACAGGCAAGGTTTCCAGCCGCCTGCCCGAGGGATGTTCAAAGACTACGTCCGCCCTGTAGGCCCCTGCGAACTCAGAAATTCTGAGCACCTCCCCCACACCCAAGTCTGGTCTTGTGGGAACCATCACCCTTTGATTGGGTCTGATTTCAGATATGGCGTTAAATGTACCCGCTGTCTCAGTCATGTAAGATTGAACCCTGCCCTGTAATAGTCGTTTCCAAAGCCATCCGTTTCCTTCATGGGCGAATCGAAAATGGGCCGCAGGGTGATCCGCTGCCCACCACCCGGCTCAAACCAGAAATCATCGGCCCTTCTGAGAGATCTCCGGAATACCACTTGAACCAAGCCGATGTTGGCTGCATCCAGTTCATTGGCCTTGGAGGTCAGGAACGTCCGAACACTGAGCGACACCTCCAGGAGCCGCGGGCCGGCAGCCAGCAGCACCTCCTCCAGGCCCACAACCATCAACTGGTGTTCCTGGTCAAAGGGAAACACCTCATGCCGGAGTTCGCGCATGTAATCCAGGACTCCCATCCGGACGGGGTTCGGCCTGATTCCGTTTGTCCGGTGAGGCTGCATCATCCCCTCTTCGATAAGCATGTATCCTGACATGGCTTTATCCTCTCATGGGATCTGTGATTCGGAATCCTCTCCACTTGCAGCCCGCAAAAGCGGCCTTCCCTCCACAAGGTTGAGAACCCTGTCGATGTAGTCCTTCCAGTCCTTCCTGTGGTCCCGCGCAAAGGAAAGGGCGGCCTTCAGCTTCGGGCGAAGGCTCGAATACCGCTCAAGCCAGGGGGCAACCGACTCCCCGGCCCAGGCAAGCCCGATCAGGAGGTGCACCACGTCCACCAGGTTCACCGAGTGCACAATAGGCCGGTTCATCTCGTCAAAAAGGGTGAACTGGGGTTTGCCCGGCGTAGAGACCGGCTCCAGCTTCTCTTTCAAAGGGCCAAGCCTTTCCTCCGGTTGCTTCACCTTGAAAAACCTCCCCCGGCCTGTCCTTCCCTTAATAATCAGCCCCGCTTTCTTGAGATCGTCTGCGCTCACCTGCACGCCCCGCAAGGCCTTGTTGAGATCATTGACATTGATCTCCATCTTCTTTTCCATGAGGACCCGGAGCCAGACATAGGATATCGAGTCGATATCTTCTTCCAGTTCCGGCGGAAGACGTCTTTCCTTTGTGACTAGCTGGTCCACAATGGTACCGATGTCTTGAAGGGCTGCATGGAGTGGGAATTCCTTTCCCTCATGGTCCAGCACCTTGCCGTAGTGCCTGCTAAAGACCTCCAGGCATTTCCCGATGCAGATGAGCCTCACGTCACTGGGGTTCAACGGTTCC
>JAZDGZ010000317.1:0-4653 GCA_043806375.1 Pseudomonadota bacterium
TGTTTATCTCGCCCGGCCCCAGTTCACTCGTTTTTCATCATCCCTTAAGCCTCCCCCCTTTTTTGGGGGGTTATGGCAGGTCGTTTGACGATGGAGGTGAGACCGAGGAAGCGGCCCATGGAGACTTGGAAGCTTACGGCAGGAAATCGCGGAAGGATATGTCTCCTGCCTGCCCTGTCTATGACTCTGAGCTTAGTGGAAAGGAGCGAGTCGATGGGCCCTTTGCCCGGCACCGCCTACCGGTCGGCAAAAGTTTCGGCGAAGGAGGAGGCAACCCGTATCCAGCATCTAGCATCCAGTATCCAGAATCCAGCAGCCGGATCCTCACAGCTTTGCCCAGTACTCCTCCGGCATCTCTTGGGCGAGCGCAAGGGCGCCGTCCGAACCACAGTAGAGCGGTTCGTCCACGCACGTGAATTGGCAGGGAGCCAGCTCGGACATGGCAGCCTTCAAATAGTCTTTGATCCCCTCAATCTGGCTCCCACCGCCGGCCACAATGATGTTGCTCCGAACTTTCGCCTGAAATTCGGGATCAAATCTGGCAATCATTCCCATGGCCATTTCGGCCATGGCAGGCACAATGCTCTCGCAGGCCGCCTTGATCTCCTTGGAGATGTCGTGGACGACCATCTTGCCCTGGACCGGGATCTCCACCTCGGCTTTCTTTTGGATGTTCCCCACAAAGGCAAAATTCTCTTTGTAGCGACGAACCATGGTGAGCGTGAAATTTGCATCCGGGTATTTCTCCGAAAGGAGATCAAAGAGCTTTTGGTCCACAGAGTCCCCGGCGGACAAGAGGGACTTCTGCTCCTCCTCCGTGGGGACGGCTCCGTGCATAATGCAGAAATCGACGGTGCCGGCGCCGATGTCGATCACCATGGCATTATCCAAGGCATTGAGCCCGTAGGCGACGGCAAAAGGTTCCGACACCACAATGAGTTTTTCAGAATAATTCGTGACGGCCTTCCGGATGGCGTTCTTGTTCACCCTCAACGCCTCCGCCGGAACACCGACCGCCGTGTAGATCCTATCGCCGCTCTTGGGTTCGGCCAGGCGGATGAGATGCCCGATCAGTTCCATCACGGATTCCTCATCCTTTTCTGTCCCTTCTCTGATAACCCCGTGCTCCAGCGGCCTGCACAGGAGCAAGGACAACCTGTGCGCAAGGGCCTCCTGGCCAAACAGGATGCGTTCCCCCAGCAATTTTTTGGCCACGAAATCCTTCGGCCACCCTACGTAGCTTTCGACCCATTTCCGATTTCCCCTGCTGGTGGAAACAGCTGATCGGGAGGTGCCCAAATCAATTCCCACAAACAAGACGTCTTCCTTCTCCACTTCATTTTCTGTTGGCATGGTGCGTCACTCCTTTGATCGTTTTTTTCTTGGATTTCTCAAGATATTGAACAATACCGCCTTCCAAGTAGCCCGCAATCTCTTCCCGGTAGACCGGATCGGCGAGTTTCCTTTCTTCTTCCTGACTGCTGATGCAGGAGACCTCTGTCAGGACGCTGGGCATGTCGGCCCCTAACAGGACGATGAAAGGCGCTGACTTGATGCCCCGACTCACGGCTGTGCCGTTCTGGTGCCGGATATTCAGGAACAGGTTCTTTTGAATGGACCTTGCCAGGGTTTCCGACTCCTGCTGTTTGAATTGGTCGCTGATCTTCATGATCATACCCCTGAACTCGGCCATCAGGTACTCGGAGCCTTGGTTTTCCTTCTCTGCAATCTCCAGGGTCTGCTGATCGGCCTGGGCGCCAAAAAAGTAGGTCTCGATAATCATGAGCGGTTTTGCAGGAATGGAATTGACGTGTATAGAGATAAAAAGATCGGCGCCCTTTTCATTTGCAAACTCGGCTCGATCTTTGAGCGATAGGGTCACATCATCATCCCGAGTCATAAGGATCCGATAACTCAGGCGCCTCTCCAGTCTGTCGCGCAAGCGTCTTGCAATATCGAGGGTGACCTCCTTTTCCATTAAGCCGCTCCGGCCTAGGGCCCCTGGATCGCGCCCTCCATGTCCAGGGTCAATGGCAATCGTCTTTACCCCAAGGTCAAAGAGCGCGGCAATGGAGACATCCTTCGGGTCCACCAGCCCATGGTAGTTTTCAGGGCTGTTCGTAAAAAGGCGCTCTCCTTCCGACTGGGCCTCCGGAAAGGGACCTTTTTCTTGAACCGGTTCGTCCCGCGACAAAGGCTGGGAGGGACCGGCGGCCTGGGAAGTGTCAACCTTTTCAACGGAAACGACAGAGATCTGGGCTGGAGGCATTTTGTTCGACCACCCCAGCCCGATCGCAGCCAGGCTTTGAGGGTACAGAAAATACCCCCCGAGTGAAGCGAGAGGCAGTAAGACCAGAAGGGCGATAACGAACGGCAAGACCCGCTCACCGAAACTCGGTCTTGTCTCCCTTCGACGCCTGTGCAGGAGCCAAGCGTCCCCCCGCAACGCCTCTGAATTCTCGGTGTAAACCTCTTTGAGGATGGCGCGCTTCAATTTCAGGGTCTTGCGATCAGCCATATCTACCATTTTTCAGCACTGAAAATGAACGGACTCGAAAAGTACAGATTGAATACAAATTAAGGAATCCGGTCTCGCCTTTCACAACTTCATGAGGCGCCGGAAGCCTTCCCGCGTTGCCTCTTCGGTGGCCGGCGTAAAACGCCCGGGTTCAAGCTGAGCCTGCGAAACCGGAGACCCGCGCCCGCGGCGAGGGTTTGACTGGGCGGGAATGAGAATGAAGCGGCCGCACAGGTTCTCCCGACAGCCTCCTAGGTTGCTGTAAAAGCTAACTTTTTCTATTGTGAATGATACGGGGAATCTCCTTTTCTGTCAACCTTGAAAGCGCGCATGTCAACATACCTCCCCGATCCCGCCCTAATTGGGGGGCGAAGGGTCGGCATGGTAAGGAGGTCTGAATGTAACCAGGTTGGTGTAAGGTGGGGTCTAACTTGACTTGGGCTCTCTTTATACCTAAGTTAAAAAAATTGTTAACTTAAATCAAAGGAGACTCTCATGGAAAAAGTTGAAAACGGCCTCTTTGTCAGCGTGGACTATAAAGGAACACTGCAAAACGGAGAGGTGTTCGATAGCAGCCAAGGGCGTCAACCCCTTGAGGTACAGATGGGCGCAGGGCATTTGATACCGGGGTTTGAGAAGGCCCTTATGGGCATGTCCTTGAAGGAAAAAAAGACCTTCACCGTGGAGGGGGAAGAAGCTTACGGGCACAAAGACGAAAGCCTGATGCACGTGTTTGCCAGGGCCGATATCCCGCCTGAAATGGATCCCCAGGTAGGGCAGACAGTGGCCCTTTCCACCCAGGAAGGGCGACAGATTCCCGCCCAGGTTGTCAAGGTGGATGATCAAAGCGTGACCATTGACCTGAACCACCCCTTAGCCGGCGAAGAGTTGACCTTTGAAATTGAGGTGGTGGGCATCAGCACCGCGCCGACCCAGGAACCACACGGGTGCGGGTCCGGCTGTAACTGTTCTTCGGACTGCTGCTAGCCGTTCAGATCAACCCTGTCGAAGCCGGGTCGAATAAAGCCCCTTGCTTCGGGAAAGGCCTTTTCCACTTTTCTGCGGAGTTGCCCGAGGTGTATCAGCAGGGCTTGGACAGCCGGGTCATGGTATGGAAACCGGTTGTGAACCGTTCCCCAGGCGGCGATGGAGCGGTCTATGCCGATGAGGGCCACCTTTGCCGACCCGTCCGAATCCTTGGCATATCGATCCATCTCGTCGGCGGGCTCCAAGTCGTCTTCCATCAGGCCCCGCACGGCCCTTGCGAGCTTTACATAAATCTGGTGCTGGTACCAGCGGATGACCTCCAGGGGTTCTTCAAGGGAGTCTGTTTCCGCATCTTTTCCAGTTTCCCCGACTGATCGGTCATTCTTCTCCGCATCCCCTTGCACGGAAAAGGCCTTCGCACCATTGAACCAGTTCTCTGCCATGTCAATGTAAACCCTGGCAGCCCGGCAGATTTTGTGGTCCCCTGCAGCTTCTTTGATGAGGCGTTTCTCTTCTTCGAATTCATCGGCATCGAGCGCATCCAGATCAATGCCATGTTGTCCTGCCGTTTCCTTCAACATCTCGAGGGTCACCTGGAACGTCTCAGAGAGCTTTTTCCAGAAAGCCTCGTTCCTGATGTCGAAAGATGCACGGGCTTTACCTGTTTCCGGGCGCAGCCCTTTTACGCCGCTGTTTTTTTTGAGAGAAATTTGATGATATCCGCCCTGCTGATGATGCCCGCCAATTTCCCCTCCGACAGAATCGGAACCCTTCGGAATTCGCCTTCCACCAAGCTCTTGAATATCTTCATCAAATCCTCATTTTCATCAAAAGAGATGATTTCAGTGGTCATCAGGTCTGCAGCTGTCTTCTCCTTAACGTCCCGG
Organism: Pseudomonadota bacterium; assembly: GCA_043806375.1. Lineage (GTDB taxonomy): Bacteria > Desulfobacterota > DSM-4660 > Desulfatiglandales > HGW-15 > JAZDGZ01. Next base: position 4,393 of record JAZDGZ010000317.1, read on the forward strand.
TCATACAATAACATCCTCAATATGTCCTTTTCCGTCACGATGCCCAACAGATCCCCGTTTTCAGAAACCACGGGCAGGCCGGTGACCTTGTTCTCGACCAGAAGCCGTATGACCTCTTTGATGTTGGCCTCTGCACTTACAGTCGCCACCCTCTTGCTCATAACATCTTTCGCACTGATCATCCTTTTCCTCCCTTCAGTTTCTTTGGTCGCCTTTTCTATAATAGGACTACCGGGGCTTAAATGAGAAAACGAACAACAA
>JAZDGZ010000318.1:0-2072 GCA_043806375.1 Pseudomonadota bacterium
GCCTCCGCTCGCTATCCTTTTGAATATCACTTACGGCCCATCAGGTGGGCAATTCTGAGTCGAAGGGCGTTCAACCGGATGAAGCCTTCAGCGTCTTTCTGGTTGTAGACCTCATCCTCTTCAAAGGTTGCAAAACCGGAGTGGTAGAGGGATTGCTCGGACTTTCTTCCCGCCACGATGCAATTCCCTTTGTATAGTTTCAGCCTGACCAGGCCGCTCACGTTTTTCTGGGCCTCATCCATCAGGGTCTGAAGCAACCTTCTCTCCGGAGAAAACCAGTAGCCGTAATAGACCATCTCCGCGTAGCGCGGGACAAGTCCGTCACGAATATGCATCACCTCCCGATCCATGGTGATGGACTCTACGGCCTGGTGGGCCAATCTGAGGATCGTCCCTCCCGGGGTCTCGTAGACGCCTCTCGATTTCATTCCCACGTAGCGATTCTCCACCAGGTCCACCCTGCCGATACCGTTTTTTCCTCCCAGGTCGTTGAGGTGGGCAAGGAGATCGGCGGCGGACATCTTCTTCCCGTCCACGGCAACGGGATTCCCTTCCCTGAATTCGATCTCCACATAGGTCGGCCGATCAGGGGCGGCTTCGGGCGACACAGACAGGACAAACATATCCTCTGTCGGTTCCATCCAGGTGTCTTCCAGGATTCCCCCTTCGAAACTGATATGCAACAGATTCCTGTCGCTGGAATAGGGCTTCTTTTTCGTCACCGGGATCTTGATCCCCTTGGAAGCGGCATACTTTATCAGGTCCTCTCTCCCCTTGAAGTCCCAGATCTTCCATGGAGCGATGATCTTCAAATCAGGGGCCAGGGCGATGTAGCCCAGTTCAAACCTCACTTGGTCATTCCCTTTTCCCGTGGCCCCGTGGCTCACCGCATCGGCGCCCACCCTTCTGGCCGCCTCCACCTGTTTCATGGCAATGATCGGCCTTGCCAGCGACGTCCCCAGAAGGTAGCCCGATTCATAGACCACGTTTGCCCTGAAGGCAGGCCACACAAAGTCCCTGACGAATTCCTCTCGAAGGTCTTCGACGATGACCTCTTCCGCCCCCGTCTTAAGACCCTTCTCCTCCAGTCCGTCAAGCTCTTCACCCTGCCCCACGTCGGCGGCATAGGCGACCACGGGACACTGGTAGGTATCCTTCAGCCACGATAGAATCACCGATGTATCCAGCCCTCCCGAATAGGCGAGGACGATTTTATTCACTTTTTCGCGCACGACTCATTCCTCCTTTGACTGATCCAACACCTCGTCAAGGGCCTCTATGAGAAGATCGATCTCTTTCTTGCCCACAATGAGCGGCGGGACAAGGCGAAGCACCTTTTCCTGGGCGCAATTGATCAAGAATCCCTTTTCCCGGCAGGCGTCAACGATCCGGGCCCCGGGCCGGTCGAGTTCCACCCCGATAATCAGCCCGAGTCCCCTCACCTCTTTGATCGAAGGGTGTTTGCCCTTGAGGGCCTCTAATTTCCCCTTTAGATACTCCCCCATGTCGCGGCAATGATCGAGCCACCCATCGTTCAGAAGGCTATGCAGGACGGCCTTTGAAACGGCCGTCACAAGAGGCGTTCCTCCGAAGGTGGTGGCGTGGCTTCCAGGGCCGAAGGCGCTGGTCATCTTTTCGACACCGAGCATGGCGCCGATCGGAAGCCCGTTTCCCAAGGCCTTGGCCAAAGTCATGATGTCGGGAGTGACGCCGTAATGCTCGTGGGCGAAGAGCCGTCCGGTGCGTCCCATGCCCACCTGGACTTCGTCAAAGATCAGTGTCAACTCTCGCTCACCACAGATTTCTCTCACCCCTTTGAGATAATCGGGATGGGGACACACCACCCCTCCTTCACCCTGGATCGGCTCCACCATAACGCCGCAGACCGTCTCGTCTATCTCCTTTTTCAGGCCTGAGAGGTCGTTGAAAGGAACGAACTTGAAGCCCTGAAGCAATGGTTCGAATCCCACCCTGATCTTCTCCTGGCCCGTTGCAGAAAGGGTGGCCATGGTCCTGCCATGGAAAGACCCCTTCATGGAAATGATGGTATGCCTTCCGGCCCCGAACTTGTC
>JAZDGZ010000319.1:0-3250 GCA_043806375.1 Pseudomonadota bacterium
ATAGCCTCTCTCCCACTGATCGAAAAGGCAAGGGTTCCCATGTTCACCACAGCCTTCAGCCCTTCCCTGACGGAGAAAGGAAACAAATTTGTGTTCAGGTCAACCATATCCGACGCCATTACAGGGGCCCAGGTGATGGACTTTGCCACGAAGGAATTGAAATACAAGAAGGTGGCCATTCTGGGATCCGACGGGGACTACGGCCAGGGAGGTGCGATCGCCGCAGCAAAACAGTTGGAGAAACTGGGTCTTCCGGCTGTGGCCAACGAAAAGTACAAGGAAACAGACCAGGACTTCAGCTCTCAGTTGCTGAACATTAGGAAATCGGGCGCGGAGGTGATATTCATCCATGGTCTGGATTCCTCGGCCGCCCTGATCACAAAACAAGCGCGGGAATTGGGTCTGACTATTCCAATCATCGGAGCAACCGGGCTTGCCTCTGAGCAGTATCGTGACCTGGCTGGAGCGGAATATGTGGAAGGCGTCTACGTCGTGGTTGCTTTTGCCAACAGCGATCCCGATCCCATGGTTCAACAGTTCGTCAAGGACTTCAAAACGTTTGCCGGTTATGTCCCGGACCACAATGTGGCAAGAGCAGATGCAGCCATTCGTCTTATTGCTGAGGCCATTAAGAAAGCGGGTCCCGGAGATTCGGCCAAGCTGGCCGAGGCCATTCACCAGCTGAAGGGTGTGAGAACACCCGGTGGCACGTTCACCTTTGATGCAACAGGAGAAGGCCTCAAACAGAACATCCTGGGCCAATGGAAAAAAGGAAAGTTTGAGTTCTTACGCCGTCTATAGAGGGTTGCAAAGCGGGGACTCCCTTCCGGGGGCCCTGCTTTGCTTTTGCTTCGCTTGTAATTCAAACATTTCCGGGAGGAAAATCCTTGACAGAATGGCAATTCGGCCTGCAACAGGGCATCTCTGGACTGGCCATCGGCAGCATGTATGCATTGGTTGCTCTGGGGCACGTTCTCATCTGGAATGCCATGGGGATTCTGAACTTCGCCCACGGAGAGATGGTCATGCTGGGCGCCTTCCTGGGGCTAACCTTCCACGTTATCCTTCGCCTCCCCTTCTGGCTCTCCTTCCTGCTCGTGGCATTGACAGGGGGCATCATTGGCGGACTGGTGCGCCGGAGCGTTTACTACTACATGTTCCGTAAGCGTGCATCGGGCGAAAATTTTCTCATCGCCTCCATCGGTGCCTCGGTCTTCTTTATCAACATCGCCATCCTTATCTGGGGTTCGATGGGTTTTGGCTTTCCGGACGCCTTCGGACGCAAACCCCTTAAAGTGGCTGGCATGAACATCCTGCCGAGAAACCTTTGGATCCTGGCTATTGGCATTGTCATTGTCATTGTTTTGAACTGGTTTCTGCGGCGGACGAGATTGGGAACGGCCATGCGGGCAGTCGCCCAAGATAAGCCAACGGCCAGCCTCATGGGCATAAACGTGGACGCCCTGGATACCCTGACCTTTGCCCTGGCATCGGCGTTGGGAGCCATTGTGGGCATCCTTCTCGCACCCGCCTTTCTGGTCACCACAGGCATGGGGCAGTCCGTCGGGCTCAAGGCCTTCACCGCGGCCATCATCGGCAGTTTTGAAAGCCTGCCCGGTGCCATTATTGGCGGCCTGAGCGTGGGGGTGATTGAAAATTTGGCGTCGGCTTACATCAGTTCTGCTTATAAGGATGCCGTGGCATTCGTCATCCTGCTCATTGTGTTGATCGTGAGACCCAGAGGGCTTCTGGGAAAGGGGAGGACGAGCAGGTGAAGCCTTCGTCGGTCGCCCTTTTTATCATCGCCCTCCTCCTTTTTCCGCTGATCATGACCCATCCCTATTACATGCACCTTACCAATCTGATCTTGATCTATGCCATGACCGCTACCGGCCTTAACCTGGTGACGGGCTATGCGGGACAACTCTCTCTCGGACATGCTGCCTTCTTTTCGATCGGGGCCTATTCATCGGCGTTGCTGAGCATGAAGCTCGGATGGCCTTTTCCGCTGGCCCTTGTCGCATCGGCCGTCATCGCCACCGTTTTTGGGGCCTTGCTGGGGATCCCTTCGTTGAGGCTGAGAGGTCCCTACCTAGCCCTTGCGACAGCAGGTTTTTCGGAGATCATCCAGATCATCATCAATAATTGGGAAAGCTTAACGCAAGGCTCTCGGGGCATTCCGGAGATCCCTCCACCGTCTTTATTCGGAGGGGCCATTTCATCGGAAATCGCATGGTATTACCTCCTTATCGGTTTTTTTCTTGTCTGCACCATGGCCAGCTACCGGATCGTGCACTCTCATCTGGGTCGTGCCTTTATTGCCTTGCGGGATAACGAACCGGCGGCAAGCGCCGCGGGAGTCAATCCCTTTGCACACAAAGTCCTGGCATTCGCGATAAGTGCCTTTCTCTCCGGTTTAGCAGGTAGTCTCTACGCCCATTACCGGGCCTATATCAGCCCTGATACGTTCACCTTTGCCGAATCCGTCGCCTTTCTTTCAATGGTCGTGGTAGGCGGAAAGGGAACCCTCGCCGGACCACTGATTGGCTCTGCTGCCCTCACCCTGGTTCCTGACCTGCTGAGCTTTATGAAGGACTTCAAGATGGTCTTCCACGGCATTCTTCTGGTTCTGTGTATGATGTTTCTGCCAGGAGGTCTCGAGAGCGTCGCTGGATTGTTCAGGCGAAGACAACAAAAGGATATCCTCGGAAAGGGGGGGCCCTATTGACTCTGCTTCAGGTTGAGGGTTTAACCAAGCACTTCGGTGGTTTGACGGCGGTGGACAACCTGGACATGAAGGTGGCTGAAGGAGAGATCCATGCGTTGATCGGTCCGAACGGGTCAGGAAAAACGACCATGTTCAACATGATCAGCAGTATGCTGAAACCCTCCTCGGGACGTATCCTTTTTGACGGTCATGATATCACTCATCAATCGCCCAACTGTGTGGCCGGATTTGGGATCACCCGTACCTTTCAGCAGATTGCCCTGTTTCGCACCATGACCGTTCTTGAGACGGTAATGGTTGGCGCACACCTCCGTAAGAAGTCCGGCCTCACGGGGGTACTGTTGCACACCAAACGTTTTCGGGAGCAGGAGACCGATATCGAGGAGAAGGCGCGAGAAGCGTTGCACGTGTTAGGGTTAGCGATGATGGAAGCCCGCATCGCTACGGACCTTCCCTACGGACAACAGCGTCTGGTTGAACTGGCCAGAGCGCTGGCCGTGGGCCCGCGCCTCTTGTTACTGG
>JAZDGZ010000320.1:0-8116 GCA_043806375.1 Pseudomonadota bacterium
CTTAAGAAAGATTCAATCATCTGCCGATGAGATCGTCCACAATATGCTTCATGCCGGCAATGGCGCTCGTTTCCAGAGAGTTCGTGAAATAGGTGTAACCGATCCCTAGGACCACGATGAAAGGCATGACCGGCACGAGGATCATGATAGCAAGGATGAGTCTTCTCATGGGTGCATACGGGTTATGACTCATAGTCTCCTATATGACTCCATGGCTGATCCTCTCTGACTTGCCCTAGTTTTTCTCTTCCTTTTCCTGTTCAAGCACCCTCCCGGGAAAACGCAGGAGCTCCTTGATCTTTGCAGCTCTAATCTTCTGGTCGTGGGAGTCCTTCTTTGCAAAGGCCTCGGCCATTTTCGTAACCAGCTCTTCGAGCTTTATGGGCTTCATGAGATAGTCGAAGGCACCCAGCTTCATCCCTTCAATGCTGGTCTCCACTGATGCGTGTCCCGTAAGCAAAATGACCTCGGCAAGAGGTTGGAGCTTCCTGATCTCCCTCAGTGCCTCGATGCCATCCATGCCACCCGGCATCTTGATATCGAGAATGACCACATCGAAGAGTTTCTTCCTCATCGCCTCAAGGGCCTCCTCCCCGCTTCGAACGCCGGTGGTATCGATATTCCTTTTGCCCAGGCGATTGACCACAGTCTCCAGAAAATCCCCCTCGTCATCCACGACCAAAGCTTTGAAATACTCCACAGCAACCTCCTGAGTATGCGTCGCTTTTTCCTCCGCCCTCGGCGGAATCCTTCACTTCCTTTCTGGAAGAACGATGGGCATCTTCACGGTAAAGGTGCTCCCCTTGCCCGCCTCACTTCTTAAGGTAATCGTCCCGCCCATCTTCTCCATAATAATGTAACTGACCCACAGTCCGAGTCCTGTACCCTTGCCTGAGGCCTTTGTAGTGAAAAAAGGATCAAAAACCTTCCGCTGCTGTTCTTCCGGAATGCCGGGGCCGTCATCCATGACGCTGACGGCAATCTCTCCACCAAACCGCACGCTCTTCACGTCACTGACGCCCTCTTTTCCGATGGCGTCGATGGCGTTGGACATGAGATTGAAGAAAATCTGCTGGAGCTGGGCCTGATCGCTGGCGACGATGGGTAAATCGGTTGCGAGTTGCGCCCGTATTTCTATGTTATTGATCCGGGCATAATTATCCAGGAGGGAGATCGTTTGTTTGATGGTCTCATTCACATCCACGTCCTCGAGGCGAGGCTCCATCCTGCGTGCATAGCCCAGCATATTATGCACCACTTTTCTGGCCCTTTCCACATGTTCTTCTATCTTCTTGATCGAGAGCCGGAATTCATCGATATTCTTGCTTTTCTGAAAACTCTCCTCTTCCAGCAAGTCTTCCATCCAACCTGTTTTCTGGATAATGACCGCCAGCGGGTTATTGATCTCGTGGGCCACCCCTGCCGCCATCTTTCCCAGAGCGGCGAGCTTGTCGGACTGCTGGAGTTGCGCATTGAGGTTATTCATCTTCGCGTCCGCTTCCTGCAGCCGCCTGACCGTGAACCGGGTGGTGAGGACCGTTGTCAGGACGATTGCCAGAATACCTGAGATGATGATCGCGATCTCGACATTTCTCGTTGCAAAAAGACCTGCCATCTCTTCAGTAGCATCCTGGCTGATCACGAGCAGCCACTTGTCGTCTTTCAACCAACTCCCCGCGTAAAACAGTTTCTTGCCCTGATCGTTTTTCTCTTCGATGACGGAAGTCCTCCCCCCGAACAGGCGGGGATCCAAACTTGATACATGCAGGATCTGACCGCCAAAGCGTGGGCGCGTCTGGTAGAAGCCCTCCTTGTTGATGATAAAGGCATCCCCGGTCCTTCCCACCTGGGCCGCTCGAACGATCCCCCCGAAGATATCCGGGTCAATGGTTGCCCTTAAGATCCAGTTGTTTCCGCCCTCCTGACGACGGACGGCAATGATAAAATGGGGCAATTGCCGGTAACCCATGTATACGTCACTGATGTAGATGCCCTTGCTCATGAGTTCGCCAAACCATGGCTGCTGATAGTAGTTGAGACCTTTGAGGTCGTATGGCCCCACGTAGGCGAGATGCTGACCCGAGTTGCTGATAACGCCAAGGTCCACAAAAGCGCCGGCCCTGGAATTCATGACCTGGAAGGCATGCGAGAGTTTTTGCTCCTGTATCATTTCCTGAAAAGTGTGGGTATCGGCCATGGCGGAAAGAATAGCAGTCCGCTCCTTCAAAAACAGATCCACCCCCTCGGCCTGCGCCCTGGAGCGGTATTGGATCTGGTCCTTCACTTTCTCCTGATATGTCTCGGCAAATTGGTAATAGATGGTGGTCCCAAGAATCAAAAGGGGCGTAAGGGAAAAGGCCAAGGTTATTCCGACGATCTTCCTTCGAAATTTTGCGTACATGGGGGTCTTCATGTCACGGATGCTCCAAAACTATGTTACGGCCACTGACCTCTCTCCCCTGAGACACCTTCATCCGACCGCGGGCCACGACATCAGCCGCCAGTAACCGAGTATCGTCCAGAACCAGAGCACGAGCCAGCCAAGGATGGTGATGGGCAGCCCATATTTCACAAAATCCATGACGTCCAAGAGCCTTTCGCCCGTCTCCGGATCCCTGCCCATGCCGAAGGCTATGGCATTGTTGGGCGTGCCCACGACCAGGAAGTTGGCAAACGAAGAGGAGAACGCGCAGGCCAAGCCCAGCTTCCAGACATGAACATCGGCCAAGGCGGCCATGGGCAAGACAATGGGCCCCAGGGCGGCAACGGTCGCGCCGTCGCTCATGAAATTCGTCATGATCCCTGTCAGCAGACTGACCCCAATGGCCAAGAGATCCCCTTTGGCCAGAAAATCGGGAAGGGTGCTGACAAAGGCGTTTGCCAGCCAGAGGGCGCCGCCTGTAAACTTAAGCCCAACGCCCATGGCACAGGCAGCCGCATAGAGCCCGACCACATCGAATGCGACACCATCCTGGATATCATCCCACGTGACAATCCTGCACAGAAACATCGCCATCACCGCATAGAGGGTCGGCCCCCCTAAGCCCGAGTGTTCGCCCAAGATGATCCACGCGGCTACCAGGATGATCAGGATGACGGCCATCATGGCCTCCTTTCCTCCAAACTTAGGCATCCTCGCCACTTCCGCCCTGACGATCTCACTCGGGTTAATGTCCTTAACCTTGAACTTCGACTTGCACCGGATATACATGTAGGCCCCAACCACAAGGCCCATGAGGGGGACGAAGGGCATCCCATATTTCATCCATTGCAGAAAGGATATGGATACTCCGTAGTTCATCAGGTACCCGACCATAATCGCGTTTCGCCCCCCGGCCGCAGGGGAGCCGGGCCCGCCGTGGTTTGCAGCAAAACAGATCCCCAGGAGAAGAAAGACGGCCAGGGCCTTGTCCTTTTCAACGCCGTACATCCTGCAAGAGACCTTGTAAACACCCATCACCACCGGGATGAGAAGGGCGACAAGCGCATGCTCCGAAAGAAAGCTCGCCGATATACCAAGCATTGGAAGGAACAAAAAGGCAAAGCCCTTGGCACTCTTGACGCGGCTCAGGAGTATCAGCCCTATCCTTTTGTCCAGACCCGTTTTGGCCACCCCCACGGCGACCGCCAAAATCCCGAAAATAAAAAATACGGCATCCTGCATGTAAGCCCTCGAAATCTCTTCGATGGGAAGGATGCTGAAGAGATAGAGCATCACCGCCACCAGGATGTCGGTAGCACCCAAGGGCAGGGCCTCCGTTCCCCACAGGAAGACGGCCAACCCGAAAATAAGGAGCATGACCTTGGCCATCTGGGCTGCCTCTCTGGTTCCAAGCAATGGTTTGGGTTTGGAATGGGCCTCTTCAGCATCCCGTTGGCTCGGTTGCTGCGCCTGCTTGAAGGCTTCGGGCCGGAGATTGAGATTGATATTGTCCGTGATGTTTTTTGCACCCGGCGTCAGCTTGTATCCGGAAGGTTTCTCGTTGCTCACCAGGTTGATCATGCTCCGGGGAGGGGGGAGGACAACGAGGGTGCTGAAGACAATGAGTGCGATCAATATCAGAATGGGCTTATACCCCGGTTTGCTCGCCCAGAAGCTGGACCCGCCCACATGTGCAGGTGATGCGTGATGAGCCATACTCTCCTCCTTACCTTCACTCAGTTCATCTAGTTATCCTGGGCCCCGATCCAAATCCCTTCTGTGCGGTTGCCTTCAGGTCTCACTGCCTTTTATCGACACCCGGATTCTTCTGGGAGGCCCTCACCATAACGAGTGCCTCTACCGGCGCCTGCTTGCTCGAAAAAAGTTTAACCCGCAGATAGAAAAAGAGCCTCGGGGGCCCCTTGTTCTGCAGGCAGATCTATTCTCGGGAAAATGGAAACGAGGAACATCTAACATCCAATGTATGCAAGGCAATATTTGTGCCAAATGAACAGGCACCCCCCTTCCTTTCAACCTATTGACAATATTTGGCATTTTGTAAAGTGGGCGCATTAAGTCCACCCCCCCATGGAGGCACTTGTCAGTATTTTTTACAGGTTGTAAAAGGGACTCGGAACCACGAGGATGGCAGTCTCACCAGTAAAGAGACGGTCCCTCATCACCTCCCCGACCGGATCGCATCCTTGATTTTCTTGATAAGTTCTTCAAGTTCGCAAGGCTTCAGGAGATAGTCGAAAGCCCCATATTCCATCCCTTCTCTGGCCGCCTCTTCAGAACCATGCCCGGTAAGCATAATCACCGGCATCTCAGGAACCATCTTCTTGAATACCTTTAGAAGATCGATCCCGTCCATGCCTTCCATCTTTAAATCCAGGACGGCCACATCGAAATCCTCCTTGCGGAGGGCCTGGATCCCCTTTGTGCCGCTCAAGGCCTTGGTGACATCGATCTTTCTCTTGGCCAACCTGTTGGAAAGGACGTTTACGTAGCCTTCCTCATCATCCACAAGAAGAAGCCTTATACGATCATCCTTTTCTTCCCCTCCCCGGATGGGCCTCTTCTCATTAGGGACCTCTTCCTTGTCAGGCATCTTCATCCCCCTCAGGTTCGTCGTAGGGTGATCTCCTTGAGGCGCGCTTCCATGATCTTGGTTGCGTGCTGTCTCTTTCTGGCGACCGCCTCCTTTATCTTTAACATCAGTTGATCCATGTCACAGGGTTTCATCAGGTAGTCGAAGGCCCCCAGTTTCATGCCGTCGATGGCCGTTTCGACCGTGGCATGACCGGTAAGCATGATCACCTCTGTTAGGGGATACAGCCTCTTGATCTCCTTGAGGGTCTCTATGCCGTCCCTGCCCGGCATTTTGACATCCAGGATGACGATCTCTGTAGTGCTATCCCGTTCAAGCTGCTTCAAAGCCTCTTCTCCGCTAAGGGCGGAGGTGATCTGGAGGTCCCGTTTTGTCAGTCGCTTGGTCATCGTTTCCACAAAGGGGGCCTCATCATCAACCAAAAGCACCTTTGCTAGGGCCATATCCATCTCCTTCTATAGCGGGTTTTCTTGATCAAACGGGGCCCCCCCATCCCTAAAAGGACCCTTCTGTTTCCCATCTTCTGGAAGGGGGATCTTGACACGAAACGAGGTACCCACGTCGATGGTACTCCTGACCTCGATATCTCCCCCCAGTTTCTTGATAATACCATAACAGATAGACAAACCTAAACCTGTGCCCTTTCCAACCGGTTTGGTGGTGAAAAAAGGATCAAATATCCGGGTTAGGATGGCCTTTGGAATCCCGGGCCCATTGTCAGCCACCCCCACCAGAATTTGGCCATCCTGCCACCAGCTCTTTAGAAGGATAGTTCCGCCTCTCTTCTCCATAGCATCAAGGGCGTTATTGATAAGGTTGAGGAATACCTGCTGCAATTCGGACTGGGACACCCGCAGGGAAGGGAGCCCTTCCTGAAAATCGGTGTTGATCACCACGTTACTCAACTTCGCCCTCTGGGCCGAAAGGGCCACGATCTCCTCTATGACCTCATTGATCTGTACATCCTTAACCATCGAGTCCGTCTTTCTCGCAAAGCTGAGGAGCTTGTAGGTTATCTCCTTGCATCGCTTGCCTTGAGTATGGATCTGGCGCAACGCACGTTTGAACTCTTCAAGATTCTTGCCTTCCCTAAACTCTTCCTCCTCGAGCAAATCTTCAATCCAACCCGCTTCTTCAACCATAATGGCGACCGGGTTGTTGATCTCATGAGCGATGCCCGCTGCAAGTTCACCCACGGAGGCCAATTTCCCCGTCTCCACAATCTGCTCGTCCATCATCTCCTTCTCTTGATCCACCTCGGCGATGCGCTTGACCAACCTTCTTGAAAGCACAAAAGCCATGGTCAGAATCCCCAGCCCGCCGAGCAGAATGATAATCAGGGTCAGTTTTTGTGCCTTCTTAAGGTCAGCAAAGGCGTCCGAGGCGTCTTGCTGGTAGATGAGCAACCATTCACCGTCTTTAAGGAAACCCGCCACATAGATGTTCTTTTTCCCGGACTCGTCGGTCCTTTCCGTGATCCGTATCCTGTTGCCGTGGGCCTTCCCTTCCTCCAAAAAATCGCTGTAGACCTTTCGGCTGGCTGCGATATCGAGAGAAGGCTGGGTCTGAAGTTCTCCTTCCCTGTTCAGGATAAAGGCAAACCCTGTCTTGCCAATACGAATGTTCCTCACAAGATCGCTGAAGGCCACAAAGTCCACGGAGGATCGCAAGATCCAGGGCTCTCCTCTCCAGTTATCCCTCACAGCGACGATGAAATGGGGAAGGCCTCGCAGGCCCAGGAAAACGTCGCTGACAAAATATTCTCTTTGAATCGCCTTTTTGAACCAGTCCGCCTCTGCGTAAAGAGCCCTCCCCAGTCTGAAGGGGCCGGAGTAGGCCGTCTGGATTCCCCGCTCGTTAACAACGCCCAGGTCCACAAAGCCGGGACCATATTGTTCCTGGAGGGTTGACAGCCTATCCTGCAAGAAGGAGTCATCCTTCACCTCCTCATAGCTAAAAGTCTTCGTGAGGAAACGAATGTCGTTCAGTTTTTGTTTTAGAAAACCGTCAATGTTCTGCCTGTGGTTTTCAACCAGTTCGCCGAGATTGGCATAGATCTTTTCCCGATAGGAATGTTGGAACTGATAAAGAATGATACCGCTCGCCAGGATCAATGGCGTCAGGGATACGATGATGATGGTTAACACGATGTTTCTGGTGAGAGAACGGTAATAGAGACCGCCTGGAGTTTTGTTTTCATTCATAGATATCGCGAGCCGAGAGTTCGGCTCCCCTTTTATGTTCCTTCGGCCTGATTTGGGTGATACGGATGAGGTGATTTTGCCTATCTATATCCTACATCACCCTGCTTGCCAAGGGTAAATTGCCCGCGGAAAAGCGGGCTCAGACCCTTCCCCCAGGAACTCCACGCTGATCCCGTCTGCTTCATGAATGGGCCTCATCACCCCCATTTATCCCTGAAAATGGTTGTGTCGACTCGGGAGAGGATGTCTCCATTCAGGGCTCCGAAGCTTTTCGTACTGTCTTTTCTTGAGGCAGAGGGCGCTGTGGGTAGAACTTCCTGAGGAGATCGAAAACCACGCTTTTCAGCCCCTCGATATTGCTACCTTTTTTTTCAACCAGGGAGACACTGCTCAGGATCGCCGGATGATTGATGTATTCCGAGAGAAAGGTGTGAACCACGACGGGCAGAGTAGGGATCTGCTCTTTGATCGCGTTTAGAATGGCCGTCTCCCTCACATCTGGAAGGTCCAGGTCGAGGATGATGAGGTCAGGGGGCTCATTATGAACGGACTGGAGAATCTCACGACCGTTTCTGGCCAACTGGACATGATAGCCCTCTGCCTCCATCTCCCGCCTCAGGAACTGTCGTACATGAGGGTTACGGTCTGCTATGAGAATGGTGAATCCTTGCTCCAAGGAAAGCCCTTTCATGTCCTTTTTGGCCCTGACTCGAAGGGCAAGGACCGTGCCACGCGAAGAGTTTCCCGGAAGACGGGGCAAGTCTCCGAAAACATTTAGGTTTGAATGGGATCAAGAAAGAATGCCCGCCCCACAGGGTGCTGAGATGTGTCAACTTCCTTTACAAGATGTAAAGGCGACAGGCTGTTCTGCAAATCACC
>JAZDGZ010000321.1:0-2716 GCA_043806375.1 Pseudomonadota bacterium
CCGATAGCCGCCTTTGGCCCTGATCCACATGCGAAGTACGAAGCCATGTTTGAAATGGACGTCTCGTCATTGGAACCCCAGGTTGCGTGTCCCCATAATGTCGACAATGTAAAACCTGTTTCCGAGGTTCAAGGGATTCAAGTCCAACAGGCCTTTATCGGCTCCTGCACCAACGGCCGTTCTGAGGATTTGGAGAGAGCAGCGGCTGTCCTTAAAGGGAGAAAGGTCCACCCTGAGACGCGGTTGTTCGTAATGCCCGCGTCGAGAGAAGTATACATACAGATTTTTAAATCAGGGGTTCTTGGTATTTTGTTGGAAGCCGGGGCCATACTCGGACCGCCGACCTGTGGTCCCTGCTGTGGGCTGAACAACGGGATCCTTGGTGATAAGGAAACGGCCATTTCCACGACCAATCGGAATTTCAAGGGCAGAATGGGAAATCCGGAAAGCTATATCTACCTCGCATCACCGGAAACCGTTGCCGCTTCTTCCATCGAAGGCAGGATCGCCGATCCCAGAAAGTATCTTGCCTGACCGTTCATTGATGGAAATTGATCGGCGCCATGACCCAAAGGTTTAAGCACCTGAAAAGGAAAACAAATGATGGGAACTGTGTTGACCGGGAGGGTTTGGAAATTCGGAGACAACATAAGTACGGACTATATGGCTCCGAGCTTTGGGATGGAAGACCCCTGGGAAATAAGGAAAAAACACATCCTTCATATTCATGAAACCTTTCCTGAAGGATGTCGACCCGGGGATGTCATTGTTGCCGGAAAAAACTTCGGCTGTGGATCAAGCAGGGAGACAGCCCCCTTGAACCTGAAACGACTTGGAATCGGCTGCGTCGTCGCTGAATCCTTTGGGCGAATCTTTTTTCGTAACTGCATGGCCATTGCTTTCCCGGTCACGGTGTGCAAGGGGGTTTCCCAGCTCTTTGAGGAGGGGGATCGAATCGAGCTCGATTTTGAAAATTCTTTGGTCAAGAACCTCACCACAGGGAAGAAGCTCAAGGGTTCGGACCTTCCTCCAGAACTACTGGAGATAGTAAGAGAAGGGGGAATACTCGCCTTTTTGAAAAGAGAATACCAGACTGATCCCTTCCCCTGAGCTATTGTTTAAGAGACAGGTAAACGGCGGACTTTCGGAAATGATGTCCGTAGATGGCAAAGGTGATGGCCAGTGTTAACAGACGCGGCCTGCGAAAAAGGGTCCAAAACAGGATCTGCCAATATTGGAATCGTTCCCTGCCAAAAACGCCCAACCGGATGCTTGAACGGAAAAGGGCCAAAAAGCGCTGAAAATCCAAGGGTGTCTTGATCTTGGGCGCCCTATACTCTCGGAGAAAAACCTTGATCCGTCGGTAGTATTGTTTGGGTGAGTAAATATGCCGAACGATGTTGTTATACCCCTCGCAAAGCAGATTGAGATTCATACGGGGAATGATGTTCGTTGTGCCGTCGGTGTTTCCCGACATGTGGCCGAGCAGACGGCCTTCTTTTTTGAGGCGTTCGTAAAGCTTCGTGCCTGCAGGGGCCTGCAGCAGGCCTACCATAGCCGTGACGATCCCGCTCTTTTGAATGAAATCGATCTGCCGTTGGAAGATGGAGCGCGTATCGCTGTCGAAGCCGACGATAAAGCCCCCCTGCACCTGTAACCCGGACCGGTGAATGCGTTTGACGCACTCGATCAAGTTCCGGTTTCTGTTTTGTTTCTTATTGCATTCAGAGAGGCTGTTTTCATCCGGCGTCTCGATTCCGACGAAAACCGCATCAAAACCCGCTTCCACCATCATGGCCATCAACCGCTCGTCGTCGGCCAGGTCAATGGAGGCTTCGGTGTTAAATGGTATCCCCTTTTTGTCCTTCCGCCATTCGATCAGGGCGGGCAAAAGTTGGCTTTTCAGATACCTCTTGTTGCCGATGAAGTTATCATCCACAAAGAACACCTGACCGCGCCATCCCAAGTCGTAAAGGCTGTCCAGTTCATTGATGACCTGATCCGTCCTCTTGAGGCGGGGTGTGTGCCCGAAGAGGGCCGTCACATTGCAGAAATCGCAATTGAAAGGACAGCCCCTTGAGAACTGTACGCCCATCGCGGCATAGTCTCTTAAGTCAATCAACTCCCACCTGGGCGTCGGTGTCTCTTTTATGTCGCAAAAGGCCGCCGTCTTGTAGATATGCCTGGCTCGGTTCTTTTCGAGATCGGCCAGGAATTCGGCGAGCGTCACTTCGGCCTCGTTCAGGACAAAATAATCGACACCTTCAAACTGCTCGTACTCGCTGGTAAAGAGAGGCCCGCCGGCCACGATCTTGAGACCCGCTTCCTTGCATCTCGAGATGATCTGATGCGCCGAATCCCTTTGCACGACCATCCCGCTGATAAAAACCAATTCGGCCCATTTCAGGTCTTTATCCGTGAGCTTTGTCACGTTGACGTCGATTAAACGCAGGGACCATTCTTTGGGCAGCATTGCCCCCAGGGTCATTAGGCCCAACGGGGGGTAGGCGGCCTTCTTGCGAATGAATTTCAGGGCGTGCTTAAAACTCCAGAATGTGTCCGGAAATTCGGGATAGATGAGCAGAGCTTTCAATATGTCTCCCCTGCTGCCGCCCGCCGGGAAATGGCCTTCCCTCATGCACGGCTCTTCTTGGGGTTGAAAAAGAGCGAAGCCCAACGGCTGCAGCCCCGCTTGAAAAGGCAAGGAGTCTCATTT
>JAZDGZ010000322.1:0-18534 GCA_043806375.1 Pseudomonadota bacterium
TGTAGTGTCCCACGAATAACTTGTCATCTCGACCGAAGGGAGAGATCTTGATAACCCATGAGCATCGTAAGATTTCTCCCCCGGCTTTCGCCGGGATCGAAATGACAATACTGTAAAGAGATCGCTGGTACACTGCACTAGTGGGTATAGACTTTGAACGCAAAAAGATAGAGCAGGCTGTATCCTGCAATGAAGAGGACCAGGTTCCAGTGGCCATGATTCTCAAAAAAAACTCTCCATCTGAAAAACCAAAAGGATTCCCGATCAAACCTCTTGAGGGACGGCCAGAAGCGGTTCACTTCCCTGCAGTAGATGTCGTAGTCCGCGCCAAAAATGGCGGACAGGCTTTTCTCCTCCCGCCTGACACGGTTAAACATGTAAAAATAATAGACGAAAACAAAGGCAAGAATGATCCATACTTTGCCATAAAGGAGCAGAACCCCCAGAAGCAAAAAGAATCGTCCCAGATACATGGGATTTCTTGTGACAAGATAGGGCCCCTTGGTCGAGAGGGTGCGGTTCTTTTCCAGGGACCCGAAACACCAGAGCTGGATCAATTCCCCGAAAAGGCTTACCAGGAGACCATGAATAAAGAGGGAAGGCCTTATGTGCGGGATCGCGAGAATGAAAAGGACCAAGACAATCGGGTAGCGGATTTTCACGAGTATTTTTCGTAATCGGGGGTTATTGAAAACCGCATGAATCGGATCGGCCAAGTTGTAGGGCATATTGCGTTGAACCCCCAGGAAGCGGTGGATTCCCCCGGCCCTTGATCAAGTCGTTTTGCGCTTGGAGGCGGTTCCCGATAGGTACGCCCTGCGCCCATGCATCTGGAGACCGGGGGTGTCTGGCATTATCAATAGCATGGAAAGTTCATCGGAGGATACCCTCGATATTAGCTTTTGGCAAGGTTAAAACAGAAATAGAGAAGGGGTTTCATGGGTGAGGGGCATTTTAGGAAGGGTGACGGTAAAGGTGCTTCCTTGATCAGGAAGGCTTGTAACGGTGATATCCCCGCCATGGGCGCGTGCGATGGCCCGGGCAAGGCTCAGACCCAGACCTGCGCCCGGTTTGGAGCGGCTCGGATCGCAGCGAAAAAACCGGTCAAAGATGTAGGGCAGGTCGGCCCGGGATATCCCAATTCCGGTATCTGTGACTGAAACGGAAACCGCGCTCTTGTTTTCCCGGACAGAAACCTCAATGTTCCCCTGAGGGGGGGTGTACTTCAGGGCATTATCCAGGAGATTGGCCACCATTCTCTGGAGCCTTTGGAGGTCTCCCCATACGAGACAGGCGTCAGGGGCTAGGCATGCCATGGTGATTTCCTTGTCTTCGGCAATGGCCTGAAAAAGATCGCAGGCCTCTCCGGCGACCACGGACAGGTCCACCCTCTCTCTTCTAAGGTCGGCTGCCCCTGCCTCGCTTTCCGATATCTCCAGTGTCGTGTTGACAATGTTGATGAGGCGGTCGCACTCCTCCAGGGTCTGGGCCGCCATAGCCTCATATTCCTCCCGGGATCTGCCGGCCGTCAAGGTCGTTTCAGCCAGGCCGCGGATTCTGGTTATAGGGCTTCTCAGGTCATGGGCGATATTGTCGGTCACTTCTCTCAGTTCGGTCATCAGGACGTGGATCCGATCAACCATGGTGTTGAAGGTCGTTGCAAGCTTTTCTATTTCATCGTTTCTGGCGGTGATCCGGACCCTTCGGTCCAGGTCACCCCTGGATATATCAAGGGCCGTGCTGGTGACCTCCTCTATGCCCGATAGGGCGCGCTTCGCCATGAACCATCCGATCAAACCGGAAAAAAGGATAATGAGGATCATCACGGTCCCGAATATCTCACGGAATACCTCGAGAAATCGCTCATCTTCCTCCAGGGATTGGCCCATCTGAAGGATTTCGCCGGGGCCGATGGCCCCGTAGGCAATGCGAACCTTGTGGGGGCGCTTGGGCAGGGTTAAGGTCTCGAACACACGTCTCTCCCCGCCGGCTATCCGATGGAGCGCGCTCCTTGCCACGCCGACGTCCCCCCATGTAGCCGCATTGGAAGTATGGATTTTATCTCCTTCCGGGGTCAGGAGGCGGAAAAAGACCTGATCCACGCCTTCAGACTCGGCCTCAAGAACCATGGAGGTCTTGACGTCACTGACCCCTTTCAGGGAGAGGAGAGAAGAGATTTCATCGACCTCGTTGAGGATGTGCTGATCGGTTCGGGCCTGGATAACGTAAGAGATGACGGCATAAAAAATCAAGAATGCGGTGAAAGAGGAGAGGGTAAATATGACGCCATACCAGAGGGTCAGCCGAAAGGCCAGGGTATGCCGCAATCTAAGGAGTCTCTTTAAGGGCATATCCCGCACCGCGCATGGTATGGATCATTTTCTTGTCAAAGCCTCTATCGACCTTGTCTCTTAACCTGGACATTCGGGCCTCGACCACGTTGGTCTCAGGATCGAAATTGTAGTTCCAGACATGCTCCATGATCATGGTCTTGGTAACCACCCTTCCGGCGTTGCGCATGAGATATTCGAGGAGGGCAAACTCGCGGGGTTGCAGCTCGATCTTCCTCCCTGCCCGGAAGATCTCCCGCGTCAGAAGGTCGATCGAAAGATCTCCCACACTGAGGGAAGTAGGTTCCGCCGTCCTCGTGGCGCGCCTGATGAGCCCTTGCACCCGGGCCAGGAGTTCGGTAAAAGAAAAGGGCTTGGTCAGGTAGTCGTCCCCCCCGGTCTGGAGCCCCTTGACCCTGTCGTCCACCGTCCTTTTGGCGCTCAATATGATCACCGGGGTATTGATCCGTTCCTGTCGCAGTCTCTCAATGAGGGTCAAACCGTCGAGTCCGGGCAGCATGAGGTCTATGATCGCCGCATCATAGGGCACGGTCAGGGCCAGGTGGAGCCCGTCTTCACCATCCGCGGCGTGGTCCACTGCAAAGCCCGACTCTTTCAATCCCTTCAGAACAAAGGAGGCGATCTTCTGGTCGTCCTCCACAAGGAGTATTCGCATAAGCTTTCCCTATCCGAGCATTCAGGGTGTCATCCCAGCATAAGGGCCATGTCTCAAAAGTTTTGTCGCCAAAAATGGCAATTTGAAGTTCTGCAATAATGTTCCGTGGTTGACCCACTTACGAGAGACACGGAAATCCGAAATTCTAATATCGAAACTCGAAATTCACCCGCCTCAGGCGGGCAAGAATTCAAATGACCAAAATACGAATGATCAAAACGGAATAACCACGGCTTCGGCCCTGGTTTCTTTTGAATTTCGAACATTGGAATTTTGATATTGTTTCGAAACCGGGGACCCGCCCGAAGGGTGGGGAGTCCAAGCGCAGCGCGGACAATTTCGGATTTCGACCTGCCCGCCAATACCTATGCAAGGTTGATTCTTCCTAGAGGCGCCTTGCTTATCCCTGACCTCGAATATCGTGATCAGCAAAGGCTATGGCAGGCGGGTATTCGGATTTTCAATTTTCACACCAATGTGAATAGCCAAAATCAAGGACAGAACTTTTGGGACGGCGCACTAGATTCAAGTTGAACTTGCGATCCCGGCTCGACGGGGAGATGATGCCTTCCCGGTGATCAGGGGCAGAAGTATCAGGTTGACGGATAGCCGGAGAGATGCTAGATATTAAACGTTATGGGTATTGACTTTTGTCTCTTGATGAGGGAAGCCCTCGCCGAGGCCAAAAGGGGGTTCACAAAGGGAGAAGTTCCCATTGGGGCCGTCCTTGTCGACCACGACGGAAAGATCTTGGCAAAGGCTCACAATCAACCTATTTCCCTTAACGACCCCACCGCCCACGCGGAGATGTTGACGCTGAGGGATGGGGGATCCCTTTGCGGAAACTACCGGATTGAAGGGGCGACGCTCGTTGTTACTATCGAACCTTGTCTGATGTGTATGGGCGCAGCCTTGAATGCCAGGATATCGCACTTGGTCTTTGGGGCCTTTGATTCCAAATGGGGAGCTGCAGGATCCCTTTACGACATCCCAAAGGATGCGCGTCTGAATCACAAGATAGAAGTCACATCCCGAATCATGGAAGAAGAGTGCATTGAATTGATGCAAAACTTCTTCCGTTCGCGCAGGCGTAAAAAGGCGTCCGGAGAGGTACCGAAGTGGTCGTAACGGGGTCGACTCGAAATCGACTTGTCCCGTTGATAGCGGGGCACGTGGGTTCGAATCCCACCCTCTCCGCCAAAGCGTCTTCCAGGATTTGACCGCCCCGATGGCTCAAGCTGTTAAGGTCGGCGAATAGAAATTGTCCCTACGGAGAGATGTCCGAGTTGGCCGAAGGAGCGCGACTGGAAATCGCGTGTGCCGCCAAAAGTGGTACCGAGGGTTCGAATCCCTCTCTCTCCGCCATTTTTATCCCCTGCCCATAACCGCAGAGCCGTGCGCACGTTTTACAAAGGGCAAGGCTGGTATTGGCTTTAATGATCTTCTATGCCTGGTGGGTATAAGGGGCAGTAGGTTTTCTATGGCTTATGAGGTTTTAGCGAGGAAGTGGCGGCCGCAGGTCTTCCAAGACGTTGTTGGACAGGAGCACATTACCCAAACCCTGATCAACGCGATGCGGGCCGATCGATTGGCCCATGCCTATCTCTTCAGCGGTGCGAGGGGAGTGGGAAAGACATCCGTCGCCCGTATCCTGGCCAAGGCCATCAACTGCATGGAAGATAAACCAGGCTCGCCGTGCAACAAGTGCCACTCCTGTATCGAAATAACCAATGGATCCTCCATTGATGTTCGGGAGATCGATGGCGCGTCAAATCGCGGCATCGATGAAATTCGAGAACTGAGAGAGAATATCAGGTATATGCCCTCGTCCGGCAGGTTCCGAGTTTATATCATCGATGAAGTGCATATGCTTACCCTTCCAGCCTTTAACGCCCTACTCAAGACCCTTGAGGAACCCCCTCCCCACGTCAAGTTTATTTTTGCCACCACCGAATCCCACAAAGTTCCGGTAACCATCCTCTCCCGGTGTCAGAAGTTTGATTTCAAGAGGATACCTCTCAGCCGGATCGTAGGGCAGATGGAAAAAATCGCGACAAGCGAAGGGATCGAGATCAGCAAGTCAGGGCTCGCCCTCATTGCAAGGGAGGCAGAGGGGAGCATGCGAGACGCGGAGAGCCTTCTCGATCAGGTGGTTTCATACACCGGCCAAAAGGTTGAGAATGAGCATATTACCGATATCCTGGGCCTCATTGATCGGTCCCTGGTCTTTGAAACATCCCTCGCCATTCTTGAAGGCTCCTCCAAGAAATGCCTGGAAATCGTCGATAGGGTTTACAATTACGGATACGACATTAAGGAATTCTACCGGGCCATCATGGATCAGTTCAGGAACCTATTGGTGAGTCTCATATCCCCTGATGAAAATCTTCTTGATATGATTGAGAGCGACAGAGAAGAACTCGTGCGTCAGGCCAAGATGGCGGGGACCCAAAAGCTCCAGCAGGGTCTAACCCTCCTCATCGCCCGGGAGGAGAATCTGAGGCTGACTTCCCATCCAAGGCTGGTGCTCGAGACCATCCTCATCAAGTTGTGTCACCTGGGAGAACTCCTCTCCTTTGATGAATTGATGGGAAAAATTGAGGCCCTCGAGAAGAGGCTGTCTGCCTCTTCCGTTTCGAGTGATGATAGGCCATCGGGGGGCTATCTTTCCGAACCTGAGGTCCCTTGGGAAAGTCCAGGGGGGAAAAAAGAGGCCCCGGAAGCGAGAGGGGGTGTTCCAACCAAAGAAGATTGGGATCGTTTTTTGGATGACCTCTCCTCAAAAAGCAAGGCCATGGCCAACGTGCTCAAAGACTGGTCCTTCCAAAATGCAACGGAAGACACCCTGGAGATTGGAAGAGGGACAAGTGCTTTTTCGGCCACCTATCTTGATGAACCGGAGAGGCTCCAAAAGTTCGTTTCCTTTTGCCGTCAGTTCTTCAACAGGGAGCTGAAAATCAAAATCGTTGGCAGCAACCAGCATGATGACGAAAAGAATCACCCCTCCAAGAAGGGAACACCGGACAGGGAGGGGCATAACAACCATTCTTCTCTTCCCGAACCCGTCCAGAATGTCCTCAATGCCTTTCAGGGGGAAATCAGGCAGGGAGTCCACAAGAGGAACGGCGTCGAGGGGAAAGAGAACAAACCACCGACCACAAGGAGGAATGATATATGAAAGGCATCCCGAACATGGGAAATCTCCTGAAGCAGGCCCAACAATTCCAGACCCAGATGTCTAAGCTGCAGGAGGAACTGGGTGACAAGACCGTCGAAGCCTCTTCGGGAGGCGGCATGGTCTCCGTGGTGGCCAATGGCCGGCAGGAGATCCTCTCCATAAAGATCGATCCCGAGGTCATTGACCCCGATGATGGTGAGATGTTGCAAGACCTGATCTTGGCTGCAGTGAACGATGCCCTGGTCAAGGCCAAGAATATGGTCAACGAAGAGATGGGCAAGCTGACCCAAGGGCTCAATCTCCCCAACATTCCCGGTCTAACGGGTTGAGGACGGGCCTATGGGCATCTATCCACCGTCCCTGGAGAAATTAATCCGGCAATTATCAAGGCTCCCCGGAATCGGTCAGAAATCGGCCGCCAGGGTCGCCCTCCATATCCTAAAGAGCCAGAGGGAACTGGCCGAAAGCCTCGCGAAAGCCCTGGTAGACGTAAAAGACAGGATCAAATTCTGCTCCATCTGTTTCAATTTCACAGACAGCGACCCGTGCCCCATTTGCGAGGACCAAAACCGGGCAAACGGGATCATTTGCCTCGTGGAAGGACCCGGGGACCAACTTGCCATCGAGGAATCGGGCGTTTTCAAGGGGAGGTATCACATCCTTCACGGCGTCCTCTCTCCCCTGGATGGTGTCGGCCCAGAGGATCTGAAGGTTGGTGAACTCCTCAACCGCCTTGAGAAAGAAAAAACGAAGGAGGTTATCATTGCGACCAATCCGAGTACAGAGGGGGAGGCGACCGCCTCCTTTCTGGGCAAATTCCTCTCAGATAAGGGTCTCAAGATCACCAGAATAGCCCTCGGTGTCCCCATGGGAGGAGACCTGAAATACATGGACTCCCTGACCCTTCGACACGCCCTCCAGAGTAGAATGCCCCTGCTGACATGATCTCGGACCGCGTATTCAAAAAATTATCCAGCATTGTCGGCCCTGAGCACCTGACCAGCCGTCAGGAGGATCTGGTCAACTTTGCCAGTGATGCCACAAAACTTATCTTCATGCCTGATGCAGTCGCCTTTCCGGGTGATAAAGAAGAGATCTCCAAGATCCTGGTCCTTGCCAACCAGGAGGTTTTCCCTGTCATTCCCCGAGGGGCCGGAAGTGGGAAAAGCGGAGGGGCCTTGCCTGTAAGGGGAGGTCTTGTCCTGGCGATGGAACGCTTTAATCGCATCCTCAAGATCGATCATCATAATTTCATCGCCAAGGTTGAACCCGGGGTCGTGACCTCTCGACTTCAGGAGGAGGTTGAAAAGGTCGGCCTCTTCTATCCTCCGGACCCTGCAAGCATAAAGATCTCCACCATTGGAGGCAATGTCGCCGAATGTGCAGGGGGACTCAGGGCTGTGAAATATGGCGTCACCAGGGATTACGTCCTGGGCATGACCGTGGTCCTTCCTACCGGTGAGATCATTAAGACGGGCGTTGAAACGGCAAAAGGGGTGGTCGGGTACGACCTGACCCGTCTCCTCATTGGTTCTGAAGGGACCCTTGCGGTCATCACCGATGTCACCCTTCGTCTGATTCCAAAGCCGGTGGCAACAAAAACGATGATCGCCTTTTTTGAAGGCGTCTCTCCGGCCGTTCAGACGGTTTCAGAAATCATCCGTCACAAGATCGTTCCCACAGCCTTGGAGTTCATGGACAAAATATGTATCGATTGCGTTCGGGACGACATGAAACTTTCCATCCCCGCAGGCTGCGGGGCCCTTCTTTTGATTGAAGTGGACGGCGACGCGGCCCTTACCAGGCGAGAGGCCAAGAAAGTCCAAGAGTTCTGTCTTCAGGGGGGGGCCATTCATTTCCGCTCCGCCTCAGGACAAAAGGAGGCGGAAATGCTGTGGGAGGCGCGAAGAAATATCTCTCCCGCCCTATACAAACTGAAACCAGACAAAGTTAGCGAGGATATCGTGGTCCCCAGGAGTCGAATGGCCGAACTGGTCCTTTTTCTCCAGGAAATGGCGGAAAGATATGGCCTTCCCATGGCCGCCTACGGACATGCCGGGGATGGAAATATCCACGTCAATATCATGCTCGATAAGAGCCTTCCCCGGGAGGTGACGAGTGCTGATGCGGCTGTGAGGGATCTCTTCAGAAGGGTCGTAGATATGAACGGAACTATCTCGGGGGAACATGGCGTGGGGATTACCAAGGCCCCTTATCTCGAGATGGAAGTCTCCCGCCCAGCCCTGGAACTCATGGTCCGCCTCAAAAGGGCCTTTGATCCCAAGGGGATACTGAACCCCGGCAAGATCTTTCCTTGAATAGTTGACGGCTTCGTAAACGCTTATGCCCTGGGTGCCGGCCACCCCCATGGATGAATACGCCAAAGGCGTACAAGAATGTAGGGACGCACTTTACGTGCACCCGCAGGGCGGAGATAACCTCCGCCCCTACAAGCGTATTTTCACGGTAAGAGGTTGAGAAATGATAAGAGGCATTGGGCCCGGAAAGACGGTTTTTCGAATGGTCAGGCAGTCGGCCTTGATCCTGCTATTGGGGATTGCCCTGGGCATCGGGGTGAATCAGGTGCGCAGGGACAGGCTGGCGTGGATGGGAGAGTGGTCCAAAGGACCCGCCGGCCCCCTCTTGAAAACGGGCAAAGAGAGGCTGATCAGCATCGAAGAGTCGCAACGGCTCTTTCTCCACCAGGGGGCCCTGTTTATCGACGCACGTCTGCCCCCACTCTACCTGCAGGGCCACATCCTCGGTGCCCGCAATCTCCCTTCAGAATCTGTCAAAGAGGTCATGAATGGCGTTATGGCCGACGTTTTCAAAGACGCCTTGATCATCACCTATTGTGAAGGAGAGAGGTCGTTTCAGAGCAAGGCTCTGAGCCACGAGTTGATCTCAAGGGGATACGAGAACGTTCGGATCCTCGAGAACGGCTGGAATCAATGGGTTGCCCGCGAGCTTCCCGTCGAGGCCGGGGCCCGGGGAGGAGAACGAGGATGACCTGCCGGGTTTGGTATGGAGATTCTGAACATGCCTGAGGGTAGAGGGCAAAGGATTCTCAAGGGACCGCACCGGAGCAGGATCCTGCCTCTGGTCATCAGGATGATCCTGGGCATCGTCTTTCTCTTGGCCAGCATCGACAAGATCCTTCATCCAGAGGCTTTTGCCGAAGCCATCACCAATTATCGAATACTGCCGGACGCCATCATCAATCTGACCGCCATCGTTCTTCCATGGATAGAGCTCATGGTCGGACTGTGCCTGGTCTCGGGAATCTGGGTGCCGGGGGCCAGCCTCTTGAGCGCCCTGCTACTCATGGTATTCTTGGGAGCGATCCTCTTCAATGTGGCCCGCGGCTTGGATATCGAGTGCGGTTGTTTCATCCTGACGGACGAGGCTGATTCGACGGCTTCGATGCTCTGGTACGTGGTCCGAGACGCCTTACTGCTTCTGATGGCGCTCTATTTGGTCAAAAAAAGCAGAGCCTGAAACCGGCTCTGCTTCGAACAAAAAGTTGGTTTGATCGTTGACTGCCCTACTAGGTCCTCTATGCGTTGCGTCTGATGGTTAAAAACCTTACTGGGTTGTATATGTATTATGCTGATCGTTAAATGGTTTACTCGGTCCTTATCCCAAAGGCCGGGCTCACACCTCGGGCCCAACCACTTTTGACGAACCTCCCGCAGTGCCGTTATTATCCCCGATGCCTATCTCGCGTCATTATTATAATGGAGATGACGGGAAGAGAAGATGCACGCACACCCGAGATGATTCTAGTAACCGTCATAAACTTCAGTTACCTAAACCTTAATCCTTTGAGGCCCCCTTTTCTTTCTTATTCCTTATGCACTTCAGGGGCACTCAATGGCCTCTTATTTCCGTTTTTTCAAAGAACCTGGTGCCAATCGCTCCGTCGCAGTTGCCCTTATCCATATGCAAAGGGCTTACCAAACCATCAATATTTTAATATAAATAGAAATATCATATGGTTAGCTAACAACGACCCAAGCCCTCCAACCGAGAAATGCCAAAAATTGTCAGAATATGGCCGCAAAATGTGTGCTAATAACATATTTTGACATCTTTTTTGGAATCGCTGTGGGTGTTTTACAATTTTGGGAGGACTCCGGCGAATGGGCTCCCTGTTCACCCTGTGTCGGCATCAGAAACGCCGTGGAGATGCCTAAAAAAGGGGGTTGCCTTTTGACAATCAAGGCGTTTTGTCCTAGATTTTTGGAAGGGCCGGCAGATTCGGTCGAGGTCAATGGCGGAGATGAACAAGGGGGTTCAAGACTTGAAAGAGGTTGAAGGAGCGCCATGTCGCAGCTAAGAAAAGATTTCATCATAGACGGACATGCCCATTTGGAGGAGATTGAAAACCCGAGGGAGGCCATAGAAAGGGCCGGAGCGGCGGGCTTTTTTGCCATAATCGCCGTGGGATCGGATCACGAGTCCGTCAGACAGACGAATTGGGCGACAAGCCCTTTGAGAACTAGGGCGCGGTTATTTCTTCTTCCACTTCTTCTTTGCCTTCCCCCGCGGGTATTTCTTCTTGTGCTCGTCGTATGCCACATAAGGCCTGTCATCGTCCATATCAATGGTCACGTGGTCGCCCAGCTGGACCCGAAGGGAATCGGGCAAGGAGACGGACATCCTCCAGGCGACCCCCTCCATATAAAAATAAGATTTTCTCTCGATATCGAAATAGACCTCGGCCTCGGGATAATAGTGGTATCTGTGTTTCGCCCTGTATCCATGGGCTGGGGCATGAGGGGGCGGACCCGCTTTCACCACCTTCGGTTCTTCGCCGCCTATCTGGACGCCAACCCTGGTGCAGCCCGGGTTGGTCAGAAAAAACAAAAGCGCCAAGAAACTGATTGAAAGCCATGGATTTGAGAGATAGCGTCGGTTCATGTGAGTTCTCCTTTATGGGCCTCTGATTTACCTGAATCCTCCCTTGTGCACACCCCGGTCCATGACCTCACGATCATCTTGGGGCTTGGAAGGATCAGACCCATTATCCCCTAAAAAGCCTTATTTGTCAAAAAGGACCGGGATTGGGGCCAGGGTTCTAATCTGATCCTGTGGCTCGCCCTTGTCCCGGAGTATCGGGCGGCGGGGTGTCGGTAATATGAATGCGGCCTTCCCGGTCGGTCCATTTGTAGAGTCTTTTCGGTGTGGAATCGACACAAAGAAGGTGATTCGTCTCATGATCATTCTCTCATGGAGGGCAACGGAGGCTAGAGGGCACCTTCCGAAAGGGACCCGCCTGCTCCGATGTCAGGGGCCTCAACGCCAAGGAGGTAAGATCCCTTGTATTTTCCCTCCCTTATCTTACTCATATGCCGGACGGTCCCGTCCTCCTTGATCCTGATCCCCAGGCCGAAAAACGTCATATCCCTGAGTCTGTCCCCTTTCTCAAGGATTCGAAGGAGATCGGCGTCCTTTTGGGTGATCAACAAGGCGAGGCCGGTCTTTGAACTATCGGCGACGTTGAGAACCCGCACGTTCTCCTTTTCAGACGCCTTGTCCACCCTGAATTTCACATAAACGAAATCCGGCCTATCATAGGCATGCCTTTCATTCCCTCTCTTCGCTTCCATTGAATCCTCCAGCCATTCGTTCATGAAAAGATTCGATCGCAACGCCTTCTAGCAGCCCTCTTCCGCCCCCTCCCTCAGATGCAAGAACCTCACAGCCAGAGGGGCCAGAAGGGTAATGCATCCGATCAGGATGATCCCCATGGAGAAGCTCGCCCTCTCCCCCATGTAACCGATAAAGGCAGGGGCAATACCCCCGCCCAACAGAAATGCGGTAGGGGTTGTCAACGATGTGGTGACGCTCCGCATATTGGGTGGTACGATTCGGGCCAAGGCTGAAAAGCCGGGGGGAAAATAGCAGGCGATGAGAGCTGGTTGCACGAAAATGATGATGACGAGCCACGAGCCGGGGACAATACCGAGCAGGATGGTGGAAAGACCCGAAGCCACCAGCACCGCGGAGATGGCCCGTTTCTCGCCCACCCGGTCGGTGACCCAGCCGGCGACAAAGGTCATAAAGAGGCCCGATATTCTCGAAATTCCAAGCAGCGTATTGGCCCATCCCGGCTCAAAGCCCCGCTCTGCCACCAGATAAAGGGGGAGCATGGCGTAGATGCCGATGCTTCCCCCCATGCCGAGGGCGAAAAGGAAAATCATGATCCAAAAGGACGGCTGTCGAACCGTCTCCTTGATGACGGGGGGGTTGGGCGCTTCGCCGCGGAACTCCCCATATCGGGCAGTAACGATAAAGAACATTGCCGCCACCAGGGCGACGGCCCCGAGGGAGGCGACGATGATCCGCCAGGAGAATGGTCCCAAGAGGACTTCGACGAGAAGGGGGGCCAAGACCAGGCTCAGGCTTGGGGCTGTTTGGTGTATGCTCAGGCCCTTGCCCCAGTCCTGGCGGGTAACCATCGCCGTAATGGTCGCCATCGCGGAAGGCACATGGAGCCCGGTCGCTACCCCGAGGGCGACCATCAACATGCGGATGGCATTCAAAGAATTGCTGAAACTGAAGGCCAGGAGCGTCAGGCCCACCCCTACGGCCGAGATACTGAGAGTCCCCTTGTGGTTCAACCTGGAGGAGATAAATCCCGATCCGATCTGGGCGGCAAAAAAACCCAGTGAAACCATGAGGAACAGGGATCCGGCCTGGCCGTGACTCATGCCGAGTTCCTTTTCCAGGGAGGGCATCAGGGGAGCAAATATCACCCTGCCGATAAAGCCCAGGAAGAATAGGACCGTAAGGAAAAGGATAGGGCCTAACCGCTTCCCAAAGGGTTCCGGCACCGGGCACGCTTTGTCGTTGGGCGAAATCGTCATGTTCATAGAGGCAAGGCCTTCCGGCGGCTCCTTTCTACAATTTCATTATCGGTCAAGAGTGTTGGTAATAAAAAGGAGTCCTAAAATTTTACGGTCTTGACGAGCCCCTCGTATTCCTTGACCTCTTCCTGGCTCAGCTGCCGTCGGAAGAGACTCTGGTTCACGAGGATAGGGACCTTTCTGTTCAGGGCGAGTGCGACCGCGTCGCTCGGTCGGCTGTCAATGGACTGCTCAACCCCGTCTGCACGGAATGTGACATGGGCGTAAAAGGTCTCCTCGCGCATTTCATAGATCTCAATGCGCACGAACTCAACCGGCAGTTTTTCCAGGATATGCAGGTAGAGATCATGCGTCAGGGGCCGCTTGGGCTCTAAGAGGCCCTTCTCCTTTGCAATAGCGGCAAATTCCGAATCCCCCACAAACATCAAGAAATAGAGGTCTGCTTCCTGGTTCTCTTTGAGAATAACCATGTTTCCCCTGTTGGGGTCGGCCTCGAGATGGACGAATCGAATGCCAATCATGTCGCTCTGCGCCATAGCCCCACTCCTCTACTGTCTCTTCCTCTCAATCCCTCGGATCTCCCGGCAGATGCGCATGCCTCATTTGACACCTTTATCATCATAAACCGATCCCCCTGCTCACTGCGACTCCTCTTCATGACCCGGCTTTCCGGTGCCATCTTCCTCCTTGGCAAATCTCCTGACGATCTCGGCAATCTCCAGAAGCCTCTCGTCGACCTTGCGAAAGAGCGTGCCTTCGGGGTAGGTGCCGTCAGGCCGAAGGGTTCCCGCCTCCATGCCGCCCAGAATCTCTATGCCCTCCTCAACGGTGGAGATGGGCCAGACGTGGAACTTCCCCTCTCTCACGCTGTCGATGACGTCCTGCTTAAGCATGAGGTTTCGAATGTTTTTTGTCGGAATGATGACGCCCTGGCCGCCGTTGAGCCCTTTGTATTTACAGATATCATAGAAGGCTTCCACCTTGCGGCTCACCCCTCCCACCGCCTGGACCTCTCCCTTCTGGCTGATAGAGCCGGTCACCGCGATACCCTGGTTAATGGGCACCCTTGCCAAAGCGCTCAACAGGGCGAAGAGTTCGGTGCTTGAGGCGCTGTCGCCTTCAACCAACCCGTAGCTCTGTTCGAAACAAAGGGACGCGGTGAGAGAGACGGGTTTATTGTGAGCAAAACGTTCCTTCAGGAAACTCGTCAGGATCATAACGCCCTTGGTATGGATGTTGCCGCTCATCTTGGATTCGCGCTCTATCGCAACCACACCCTCACGGCCTACAGAGACCGTTGCAGTGATCCTGTTGGGCTTGCCGAATTCATGGTCGCCCGTCATGAGAATCGAGAGTCCGTTGATCTGACCGACCTTCGCCCCTTCGGTCTCCACCCATAAGATGTCCTTTTCAAGGAGTTCTTTGATCCGTTCCTCTAACAGATTTGACCTGAATATCCGCTTCTGAATCGCCTCTTCCACATGTCTTCGCTGGATAAATGCCGCCTGCTCGAGGCCCGCGAAATAATCGGCCTCTCGAATGAGGTCGCTGATATCCCCGAGTTCAAGGGTCAGCTTTTCCCTGTCCTCGGTCCGCTCCATGCTGTATTCGAGGACCCGCGCCATGCCCGTGCGATCCATGTGTCGAATCTTCTGGTCCCGGCAGAAGCTCCCGATCATCCGGGCGCTCTGCATGACCGTCTCCTCTTTTCGGTCCATCTGGTCGTCCATATGGGCCTTGACCTTGAAAAGCTTCTGAAAACGATCGTCATATAAATGCAGAAGTTCAAAGAGATAGGGGTCGCCCGTGAGCACGATCTTGATATTCAAGGGAATGGGCTCGGGCCGGATGGTTCTGGTACTGATGAGGCCGTAGAGTTCGCCCAGGTCCTCGATCCTGATTTTACGATCCCTCAGCGCCCTCTTCAGGGCCTCCCAGGAAAGATACCATTTCAGCAAGTCCAAAGCCTTCAGGATAAGATACCCTCCATTCGCCCTATGGAGGACACCCGGTTTGATCATCGTGAAGTCGGTGAAAAGGGCGCCGAACCACGCCTGTCTTTCGATGGTGCCGAAAAGATTGGGGTAGATGGGGTTGGATTCTATAACGACAGGGGCCCCTTCTGTTTCGGAGTTGTCTATAAGGATGTTGATTGCATATTTTCGAAAAGCGACTTCCTTCTGGGGCACCTGAAACTGGGGCATTTGCTGCTGCTGCCCCTCCTCTTTCTTTCTGAAGTCGTCAATGTTCTCGAGAAAGTCATCCTGGACCGCCTTAAGGTACTCGATGACCTCCTCTTCATCCTTGTACTTTTCAAGATAGGGCTCCATCACCTGCCCTATCACATAGAGAGCGCTCTCCTTGTCCAGCTTGGCCCGCTTCTCTTTTAACGACCCCTCCGCATCCCTGATCCTCTTTACGGCCTCCTTCATTTTTTCCTGGAGCTCGTCACTCTTCTCCCTGAGCCGTCGCTTCTCATCCTCGTCCATCTCCGCAAGTTTTTCCTGGCTCAAAGCCTGTCCATCTTTTGCGGCCGGAATGATGACCATGCCCACCTGGGACATCTGAAGGAGAAAACCCTCCTCTTTCGACAGATGAGACAATTCATCGATAACCTTTCGACGGTGCCTCTCAAAGGCCTTTTGTGCCTCACCCTCTTTTGCGCTGTAATCTTCGCTGTCAAAGACCTCGGAAATCTTTTCCTGGGCCTTATTGACGAGATCTCTCATGTCTTTTTTGAGTTCTTTGCCCCGTCCGGCGGAAAGTCGCAGGCTCCGGGGTCTATCCGGTTCCGTGAAGTTATTCACATAGCACCAGTCGGGCGGTGTAGGTTCTTTTCTTGCCTGTTCTTCAAGGTAGGTCCTGGCGGTGTAAGTGAGCCCGGCCTTGGCAGGTCCGGCGATGAATATGTGGTAGCCGTCGGCCTTCATACCCATCCCAAACTTGATGGCATCGCTCGCCCGGTCCTGACCGAGGATCTTTTGCACGGGAGGCTCGAGTGAGGAGGTGTTTTCAAAGGGGAGGGATTCCGAATCAATATGGGCGCGAAGGTCGGAAACCGGGAGTTCAGGGAAAATCTTTGCCATTGGCATTACCTCCGTTTTCTATCTGGACACGTCTCTCATAAATCGGGGATCCGGATCTAAAAAGCCCTCATGCCGCATACAGGATCACGCTCACCCTGCCTTGCCGAATTTCTCATGGCCTTGTTTTTCATGGGATGTTCTCCTGAAAAGATCCGCTTCGTCTATGCAAAAAACGCGGGTGTCCTAAAATAATCACCTCTTTCAAGAACTTCAATGCCTATTGACCCTCCGTGAGTTCCAATCTCAGGAGCGCCCGCTGAATCTTCCCCTGAGAACCCGGTGCAATATCTTTCCTGTGGCGGTCCTGGGCATTTCCTCATCTCTGATAAAAGCAATACCCTTCGGCCGCTTATACCCCGCTATTTTTCCTCGGGCAAAGTCGATGATGTCCCTTCCCAGATCCTCGGAGGGCTCGTGGCCTTCCTTCAGCACGACCACAGCCTTGATGGCTTCACCCCACTTCTCATCGGGTATGCCGATCACCGCCACATCCCTGACCGCCTCATGGGCCTGAAGCACGTTTTCCACTTCGGATGGGTAGACATTCTCCCCCCCTGTTATGATCATATTCGCCTTCCTGTCCACCAACGTATAATAGCCGTCCTTGTCGCGCTTCGCCATGTCCCCCGCAGAAAACCACTCCCCCTCAAAGGCCTCCTTTGTCTTTTCCGGGTCCTTGAAGTACTCCCTGAACATGCAGGGCGCGCGGCAAAACAGCTCCCCGACTTCCCCGTCCGGGACCTCGTTTCGGGCCTCGTCAAGGAGTTTGATGCGATCCACTCCGAATATCTCCTTGCCGATGGACCCCAGCTTCTTGAATTGATCTTCCGGCCTCAGCAGGGTCCCCAGCCCTCCTTCCGTGCTCCCGTAGGCCTCCCAGAGCTGGGCATTCTTGAAATAGTCCATGATGGCCAGTTTGAGGGCCTCACTGGCAGGGGCGGAAGAAATCACGAGCTGCCGTATGGAGGATACATCCGCATTTTTCTTAATGTCATCGGGTAAATCCAGGATCATCCTGTAATGGGTGGGAACCAGCGAGGTGAAGGTGATCTGGTACTTGTCGATAGTCCTCAGCAGGTCTTCGGGATCAAAGCTGATCATATTGTAAACAAAGACAGGCGCCGTCACCAGAGTGTATGGAAAAGAATACTGGATGGAATTCACGTGGCACATGGGCATAACAAGCATCACCTTGTCCGTGGGAAGCACGCCCATAGTAATATTGCTCAATGCGTAATGGGCCAGATGGCTCTCATGGGTTCGCACCGCCCCTTTGGGGCGCCCCGTGGTCCCTGAGGTGTACATGATGTTCCATACATCATCCCCGTAGACCATCAGATCCGGCTCATCAGGGGAGGACTTGGCCAGAAGGTCCTCATATCCGATATACCCGTCAGGCAAAGGGCCGTCTCCCAGATAGATATATCCGTCCTTGGGCACGGGCAGTTTGTCCTTGATGCTCTCGATCAGGCCCACAAAAGGCGCTTCAACGATGAACCCTTTACACTCCCCATGATTTACGATGTACTCAATCTCGGGGCCTGCCAGCCTGAACATGACAGGGACTACGATCTGGCCGCCCTTGGCACAGCCGGCATAGATGTCCATCCACTCTCCACGGTTGTAGGACAATACGGCAAAGGTCTCCCCATAGCCGACCCCCATGTCTCTTAGGCCGTTTGCAAACCGGCACGACCTCTCGTTCCATTCACGAAAAGTGAATTCTTTTGTTGTGTCCTGCCATCCCGGCTTGTCGGGGTAGTTGAAGGCGTTCAACTTCAGGACAGTCCCCACATGGGGCCATCGACTTCTTCGGTTCATTTTCATAAGAGCCTCCTATTATTCTGAAGGAAATGTTGTTCATCTCAAGAAAGTAGTATAATGACCTCCCAAAGTCAACGCCGATGCAGGGCGTCATCGATCTCCATTTTACCTCTCCTTCACCCCAGGGCCTACCGCGAAAGGAGAAAAGGGGGTAAATGGAACGAGGGGATTAGCAGGCTGATGAAAAATGTCCAGATGCAAGGCACCCGACCTTCCGAGGAGTGAGGCGTACACAGAAGTACGCCGCAACGACGAGGAATGAGGGTAACGCCGCAGATGGGCGTTTTTCAGCAGCCTGTTAGACGGTCACGTGCCGCTAGGGGGATGCTCCGCCGAGTCGATGAGATGAGAGGCGAGGATCCCCCAGAAGGCGAGGGGTCTTTTCAATTCGGACACTGCTTCATAATGCCAGCCCAGATGTTGACCACAAAGGGAACAGAAGGCAAAGCGCCAGTTGTATCCTGGGAACCAGGTGTTGGCGTCGGTCGTCTCCCCCAGGGCAATGGCCCCCGGGCAGGAGAAAAAGGTGTGAAAATCGCATTCCATCCCTGCGGGATTGGCAAAAAGA
>JAZDGZ010000323.1:0-3777 GCA_043806375.1 Pseudomonadota bacterium
TCACGGGATTCCTCAACCTGCTGGAATGCTGCAGGCATCACGAGATAGCGCATCTGGTCTTTGCATCGTCCAGTTCGGTCTATGGCCTGAACGAAAGCTTTCCCTTTTCTACCCACCATAACGTTGACCATCCCATATCCCTCTACGCAGCGACCAAGAAATCCAATGAACTCATGGCCCATGCTTACAGCCACCTATTCGGCATACCAAGCACGGGACTCAGGTTCTTTACCGTCTATGGCCCATGGGGTCGGCCGGATATGGCCCTTTTTCTGTTCACCAGGGCCATTCTTCAGGGGAAGCCTATCGATGTTTTTAACCATGGCGACATGAAACGGGACTTCACCTATATCGATGACATCGTCGCCGGAATTCTCAAGGTCCTGGACAGACCGCCCAAAGGGGATATGGCCTGGAGCGGTAAAGACCCTGATCCATCAAGGTCCGCGGCCCCTTACAGGCTCTACAACATCGGAAACAACTCCCCGGTGGGGCTGATGGACTTTATCGAGGCCATAGAAAGGTCGCTCGGAAAAAAGGCGAAAATGAATCCCTTACCCCTTCAACCCGGGGATGTGCCCATCACCTGGGCCGACGTGGCCGACCTGATCGAAGATTTCGGAT
Organism: Pseudomonadota bacterium; assembly: GCA_043806375.1. Classification (GTDB taxonomy): domain Bacteria; phylum Desulfobacterota; class DSM-4660; order Desulfatiglandales; family HGW-15; genus JAZDGZ01. Next base: position 625 of record JAZDGZ010000323.1, read on the forward strand.
ATTCGCCCGGGGTCACGGTCCATGAGGGGATTGAGCGGTTTGTCAAATGGTATCTGGACTTCTACAAGGTACCCTGAGACGCCCCACCCCATAATCCCAGATCAAGACTTGGGCAACCCGTCCTTGATCTGCAAGGGGTTTTGGAACCCATGTCTGGAACTCCTCTGCAATTTGCGTAGAAGTTGAAAAGCAAACCCACCGGAGGCGGGTAAACCGCAGAATACCGAATGTAGAATATCCAATGTAGAAGTAAAGACTTCCGGGAACCGACTTCGTGATTCGACATTCATCATTCGAATGGGAATTCGGTTGCGGCCTCTTGCCGTCTTAGGATATGATGATGGCCGTTTCCTCTGAGTATTCGGCAGTTTTTCCGTGGAGAAAAGACATGGCATTCAAGAAGTGGATTTTATGTATCGGGGCGGGGTACGTCGGGGGCCCGACCATGGCCATGATAGCCGCCAAATGCCCCCAGTATAGGGTCGCGGTCGTGGACATAGACGAGAAAAAGATTCAGGCCTGGAACAGCGACCGTCTTCCCATCTATGAGCCCGGCCTGGATGAGCTTGTAAAAAAGACCCGAAACAAAAACCTCTTTTTTTCAACTGAAATAGAGAAGGGCATTGAGGAGTCGGAGATCATTTTTGTCTCGGTCAATACCCCGACCAAGACCTTTGGCCAGGGGGCCGGGAGGGCCGCCGATCTACAGTACTGGGAAAAGACGGCGAGACAGATCCTGGCCCATTCAAAGACCGGCAAAGTCATTGTTGAAAAATCGACCCTCCCTGTCAGGACCGCCTCTGCCATGGAGAGGATACTCAACGAGAATTCAAAGGAGATCCGCTTTGAGGTCGTCTCCAACCCCGAATTTCTCGCCGAGGGGACGGCCATACGCGATCTCGAATACCCGGATCGGGTCCTTATCGGCTCCAGGGAGACGCCGGAAGGCATAAAGGCAAGAGAGGAGATCGTGAAGATCTATGCACACTGGGTCCCCGGGGAGAAGATCATCCGATCGAATGTGTGGAGTTCGGAGCTTTCCAAGCTGACGGCCAATGCCTTCCTGGCCCAGCGGATCTCTTCGATCAATTCCAGCTCCGCCCTTTGCGAGAGGACCGAGGCGGACATCGATGAGGTGGCCAATGCCATAGGGATGGACTCCAGAATCGGACCCAAGTTCCTAAAGGCGAGCGTGGGATTCGGCGGGTCCTGTTTCAAGAAGGATATCCTCAACCTGGCCTATATCTGCGAGAGCTACGGCCTCGAAAAAGTGGCCAAGTACTGGGAAGCGGTCGTGGAGATCAATGAATGGCAGGAGAGCCGGTTTATCCAGAACATGCTGGGCAACATGTTCAATACGGTCGCAGGCAAGAAGATCGCCCTTTACGGGTTTGCCTTTAAGGCCGATACGGGAGATACCCGGGAATCGCCGGCCATCTATATCGCCCATGGGCTCCTGGAAGAGCAGGCCGAGGTGGTGGTCAGCGATCCCGAGGCCCTGGAAAACGCCAGGAAGGACCTGAAGGAATTTGAAGGCCGCGTGACCTTTGTGGTAGACCCCTATGAGGCGGCTGACGGCGCCCACGCCATAGCAGTCCTCACGGAATGGACCCTGTACCGGAGCCTGGACTATGAGCGGATATTCCGATCCATGGTCCAGCCCGCGTTCATCTTTGACGGCCGGAATATCCTAGACCATCGAAAACTCTTTGAGATGGGCTTCAACGTTTTTGCCATCGGCAAGGCCCCCCTTAAACACTTCTAGTAGAGCCTAAATCATCTCCAGTACGCAGGCCATGGAAACGCCGCCGCCGCCGCACAATGTGGCCAGGCCGAGGGTTTTGCCCCGCTTCTTCATCGCATAGAGGAGGGTGACCATGATGCGGCAGCCCGTTGAACCTACGGGGTGCCCCAGCCCGATGCCGGAACCGTTGACATTGGTGACTTCCCTGTTGAGACCCAGTTCCCTCTCGCAGCCCAGGTACTGGGCGGCAAAGGCCTCGTTCATTTCGATCAGCTCAAAGTTATCGAGGCTCAGCCCCGGGTTCACGGCCAGGAGGTTCCGGACGGCCGGCACAGGGCTCAATCCCATGACCGAGGGATGACAGGCCCCTCGACCCGTGGCCCTGATCCTGGCCATGGGCTTGATCCCCAGTTCTTTTGCCTTTTCGGCAGACATGATGATCATGGCGCTCGAACCGTCGTTGATCCCCGATGAATTCCCGGCGGTCACCTTTCCGATCTTGGGCACAAAGGCGGGGGGCAGCTTGGCCAGTTGATCCATGGTCAGGCCGGGACGGAAGTGCTCGTCCGCGTCAAATATGAGGGGCGGTTTTCCCTTCTTCTGAGGAATTTCGACCGGGATGATTTCGTCCTTGAAATCGCCTTCCCGGGTGGCCCTTTCCGCGTTGTTGTGGCTCCGCAGGGCGACCTCGTCCATCTCCTCGCGGCTGATATCGTGGAGCTGGGCCACAAATTCCGCGGTGTGCCCCATGATATACGGCTTGCCCTTGAAGAGTTCGAGAGGCAATCCCTCTTTGAGGGGGCCCTCCTCCGGGTGCGGAATGATATGCGACCCGCAATGAAGGGCCTGCATCATGGTGTCCACGAAGACCTGATCATGGAGGCGACATCCCCAACGGGCGCTGGGCACGGTATAGGCGATGCCGGACATATGCTCTGTGCCTCCGGCCAGGATGATGTCGGCCATGCCCGCCTGAATCATGGCCATGCCCGATATGGTCGCTTCCATGGCGGAGGTGCATACCCTGTTGATGGTCGCCGCCGTGACGGTGTCCGGTATGCCCGCCAGAAGGGCCCCTACCCGGGCGACATTAAGGGAATCAGCCGGTTCCAGGCAGCAGCCGAATCGGACATCGTCAATCATGCCCGCCTCGATGCCGGCACGTTTAATGGCCTCTTTCATGGAGACCGAGGCAAGGCTTGCGGCGTTCATGTCCCTGAGGCTTCCGCCAAAGGCCCCGATGGCCGTACGAACCGCTGAAACGATAACCACATCCTTCATCATGGCACCTCCCCTAGAGAAAAGGACATTCTATTAGTTAGTTTCCATCCAGAAATGGCCTTTTTCCGCAATCTCGGCGTCAATCTGCGGGATTCCTTGTGCGGCGTACCTATCGTACGCCTCCGCGC
>JAZDGZ010000324.1:0-4723 GCA_043806375.1 Pseudomonadota bacterium
CATGATGCCAATCCGGATCTGGAGATTCTCATCGTGACAAAAGCCCTGAGGGGGAAGGGCGGATGCAGCCGAATGGTGCAGGGGGGGTTCAACGTGGTGCTTAACCCGGCGGATTCCCATGAAAAGCATCTCCTGGATACACTGAAGGGCGGTCAATACATCAATGATCAGGAACTGGCCAAGACACTGGTGGAGGAGGCGACACCGACGATCAAGGAAATGGAGAACCTCTTCGGGTGTTTCTTCGATCGTAATCCCGACGGCACGATACATCAAAAGGCTTTTGCAGGACAGTCCTTCGACAGAACGGTGCACAAGGGAGACCTGACCGGCATAGAGATCATCAGCCGGTTTACCGAGCAGGTCGCCAAGAGAGGCATTCGCGTTCTCGAGGAGTGCAGAGCGGTCGATCTTCTGAAGGATGCTTCAGGCCGCACGGTGACCGGCGCCCTCCTGCTTGATGTGAGGCGCGGAACCTTTTTTATAGCCGAAGCCTCAGCGACTTTGGTGGCCACCGGTGGCGGCCCGACAAACTACCGGCTTCATGCCCCCGGCCCGGAAAAATCAGTGGACGGCATGGGAATGCTTTACAGGGCCGGCGTGCTGATGCGAGACATGGAGATGGTTCAGTTCCATCCAACAGGTCTGATCATTCCCGGCAGTGTCGTGGCGGGCGCCCTGCTGGAGGAAGGACTCAGAGGGGTAGGGGCCTATCTCTTTAACGGTGAAGGTGAGCGCTATATGCTGCGCTACGCTCCGGATGTGGCTGAACGCGCCACACGGGATGTGGTCAGCCGGTGTTCCTATATGGAGATGATGAACGGCCGAGCCTGCAAGGAGGGAGGCGTTTATATCGTTGCATCCCATCTCGGAGCGGAATTTGTAGAGAAAAATTTCCCTGGAATGTGCGAACGGTGCCGGCAGTTCAAATACGATCTGGCCAGGGGCCCGGTGCCTGTCTCCCCCTCGGCGCACTACATTATGGGAGGGGCTGCCATTGACAAACACTGCAGGACATCCCTCGAAGGTCTTTTTGTGGCGGGGGAGGACAGCGGCGGTGTGCACGGCGGCAATCGATTGGGAGGCAACGGTATCTGTGATTCCTGCGTATACGGAAGACAGGCTGGAAAGGCATTGGCGGATTACCTGCATAAGGAGAACGGCAGGACCCCCGAAACAATGCCGGGCTTTGCAGAGCAGCTCATGGTGCGATATACCGCCCCCTTCGAACGGACTTCAGGCCAGGGGCTCTTTGAACTGAGGGATCGCCTGCGCGAGACGAATTGGACCCAAGTGGGGGTGGTGAGGATGGAACCGGATCTTTCACAAGCCGTTGAGACGATTGAGGACATTGCCGAAGAGGCCGGAACCATACGCCTGACCGGGAAAAGGGTCTACAACATGCCATGGAATTATTACATAGACCTTCTGAATATGATTGATATGTCCAGGATGACCGCCCGGTCGGCCCAACTGAGAAAGGAGTCCCGGGCCGCCCACTACCGGAGCGATTACCCGGAACAGGATGATCAGAACGCCCTCTATAATCTCTTTCTCAGCAAAGGGGCCGACGGGATGCCGGTATTCGAAAAACGTCCTGTGGAATTTCGGCACAAAAGCCTGGAGGAATGCCAGCACTACAGGAAATGAGTGCATAATGATTGCTGGTCAATGCTGATGGTCTCGTAAACGCTCATGACCTGGGTGCCGGCCACCCCCATGGATGAAAATGTAGGGGCGCACTTTACGTGCGCCCGCAGGGCGGAGATAAACTCCGCCCCTACGAGCGTATTTTCACGGCAAAAAGTCTCAACAAGGTGTCATTTCGAGCGAAGCGAGAAATCTTACCAATGTAACACGCTGAAAACACAAGATTTCTCCTTGCAGTCGAAATGACAGATTCATCGAATACGACTTTTTACGAGACCGTCAATGCTGTCCAAGAAAATTCGAAAAAGCCTTGTATGCGCTAGTAAGTGTCTGATATCGCGGGATGGTATTGTTTGTTTGAATTTTAGGTTGTCCTCGGCGTTTCCTTCGATACGTAGCGTCGGCCGCTGCACCGACCGTACAACAGCGTAGGGTCGGCGACCCTGCCGACCAAAAACCGGCAGCCACGGTGGGCTGCCCTACGGCCACGTAAAACCGACCTGAAGACAGAGTCGTCAACAGGGGCAAAAGCCGTTTCTGGACAAGAGTGATTGTCGGTGACATTTCAGCTCTTTCAAATGGAGCGATGATTGCATTGGTCACGGGGACCTCTTTCCATGCGAATGAGACAGGGCAACAAATCGATGGAGGTGCTTTGGGCAACAACCCGTCGACATTTCACCATGCTTAGAAAACCCGGAGTGATATAATGGCACAAGAAACAAAGATCGAACCCCGCAGGCCTCTCCAATGGAAGGAGATGGATCCTTACCGTCGCCGAAGCACCCATATCGGGATGTGGGCCTGGCTCTGGCAACGCATCTCCGCAATTGCAATCATCGTTCTGCTCGTTCTGCATCTTACTCTAACGTATATGCCGATGATTCAGTTCCTCTTATTGATGTTTGTCACCTTCCATGCGGCCCTGGGGATCAGAGTCATTTTACTCGACTTTAACATTGTGAATGTCAAGTACCGGAAACTCCTCATATACGGGTTACTGGGCCTCGGCATTCTCGCTTTTGTCATTATCTGGAAAAGCATCTACGGAGGGTAGGGCAAGTGTTTCTTCCCTCGCTTACAGGGCGAGGGTCTCCCGAATAACCGTCGACCCATGTCGACACCGACTTCGTTTTCCCGTCATTCCGGCGAAAGAGGCTGTGTCGTAATGTCATTTCGAGCCCCCGATTGAACGGGGGCGAGAAATCTTGATTTTGCATGTAGCTGGATTTTAAGATTTCTCCCGGAGTTTACCCTGAGCCCGTCGAAGGGGTCGAAATGACAGAAAACGGGCACACGCACGATTGCGACGCAGCCTCTTTCGCCGGAATGACGAACAAGAAGAAACGGCGATGGTGAAGAGTTGACCGCAACTTCATGAAAAGGAAAGTTTTCGTGTTTTTCTAATTTCGTGTTTTCGTGGTGAAACATTTTATTCCTGTTTACGGAGAACCGGGTGATATCCCTATCTGGCGGTAAAAAACGGGTGATTAGGGTCTACCGATATGATCCTATGAAGGGGGGTGATGGTCATTTTGATCGTTTCGAACTGGATATCGAAGCCCCGACCATTACCACCATCCTGGATGTCCTTCTTCGGATTCAGAGAGAACTCGACCCATCCCTTTCTTTTCGATACGCCTGCCGGGTCAACATGTGCGGGTCCTGCGGCATGGTCATTAATGGGAAGGAAGGGTTGGCCTGTAAAACAAATGTGTCGGATCTAGCGAAAAATCGGGAGATCACCCTGCGTCCCTTGAATCATTTCCCGATCATCAAAGATCTGGTCGTTGACATGGACCCGTTTTTCGAAAAATGGGAAGCAGCCCTCTGCTACTTTGATCCGAAGGAAAGGGCCGCCGACCCGGCGGTCATACCTCCCGACTCCAAAGAGCGCCGGGCCATTGGCCTTGCCACTGAATGCGTTGCCTGCGGCTGTTGTGTTTCGAGCTGTACCATGGTGAACTACCATGAGGGTTATGCCGGACCCGCGGCGCTGAATCGTGCCTTCACCCTGCTCATGGACAGCCGGGACGGGTTATATGACCGGCGAATAGGGCAAGTTTTACAATCTTGCTACCACTGCCGAACGGAGTTCAACTGCACCGAGGTCTGCCCGAAGGAGATAAGCTCCACCCGGGCAATCAAGTACATCCAACGCCTCGCCTTAAAGGGGTTGCCTTCAGAGATCCGACGAGAATTACCTGATGTGTACAGCCCGAAAGAGTCCTTGCCGAAGAAAGATGAAGATCTGGTCGAAGATGTCGTTCGAAGGAGTTTTCTGAAACGCTTGACTTATGGCCTGGGTGCGGCGAGCGCTCTTGCTGTCGGCGGCACGCTGGCCTCCGCTTTCATCGGGACTTCAATGCGTGAGGCACCCAAAAAGTGGGTACCGGTGGAAAGGATGGAAAACCTTGCCCTGGACCGGATAACAACGATCCACATTCGCTACGACATTCAAGACGGATTTTATAAACAGCAGATCATTAAGCCCGTCATGGTGTGGCGGCGACCGGATGTTAACGAGATGGCGGTCTACAATACCACATGTACACACCTTGGGTGCACGGTGCACTGGGATGAGCGTAAGAGCCTTTTTTTATGTGCATGCCATGGTGGAATGTTTGACATCAACGGCCATGTCAAGGCAGGGCCTCCGCCCCGCCCGCTGGATCGGCACAGATTCCGTGTGCAAGACGGATATATGCTTGTGGAGGTGGCCTAGGATGTCTCGATTCAAAGATTTCGTCTTGGACCGTGTCGGTTGGGAAGACTATCTTAGACCGTTCATGGAAAAAAAGCTGCCGCCCCACCTCGGCTGGTCATCCACCTTGGGGAGTCTATGTGTCTTGCTCTTCGTCGTCCAGGCCGTAACCGGGATGTTTTTGGCCATGTATTACAGCCCTTCACCGGATAAGGCCTATGCCTCCATCGGCTATATCATGAACGAGGTCCCTTTGGGCCGCATCCTGCACGCGATTCATCACTGGGGTGCGGGCGCGATGGTCATCGCGGTTTTTCTCCATATGTTGAACAGCTTCTTTTCGGGTTCATTCAAGGCGCCCCGCGAGAT
>JAZDGZ010000325.1:0-7643 GCA_043806375.1 Pseudomonadota bacterium
CTATTGACCTTAGGGAACTGGTCTCTCCAATAGAATGGTCTGCACGCATTGATGATCGCCCTGGAGTTGGTGAAATTTCTTTCCTTTCTCTTATCCGGCGGCAACGTGGGATCGAGAGGTGTCCCCCAACAGTCCCTGATAATGTCTATGGAAGTTGCAGGGTCGCAACGGGTCCCTATGGCCCAAAGCACGTCCCCTTCATTGGTCGGATCTATATCCTCATCGACCACAACAACAAAACGGCCGTGGTAAGCCCCTTGAGGGGAAGACATGGCTGCTGTCGCCACCTGTTTCACGTGGCCGGCATATCTTTGCTCAATAGAGATGACCGTGAAGAATCGGGAACCCCCACTTCTCATCTGCCAGACCCCCTTAATGCCGGGGATGCCCATATCTTCCAAGTCCTGCCACAGGCTTACTGCGGCCCACAGAGGTACGTTATACCCGGATGCGGGTGGCTTCAGCGGACACGCACCCAAGATAATAGGGTCATTTCTGTACATGATCCTCTTTACCTTGATCACCGGATTGGTGCGGGCGCCTGATGCATAGTACCCAGTCCATTCCCCAAATGGGCCCTCCTCTCGAGACTCTACGCTCGGAGGCGGGCATTCGCCCTCTATGGCAATTTCAGCATCACAAGGGATGGGCAGACCCGTGACCTTCCCTCTAATGACCTCGACCGGCCTTCCCGAGAGTCCCCCAGCCATATCATATTCCGAAGTTTTCCAAGGAAAAGCCAGCATGGAAGGAATCCATACCAGAGGATGGATTCCAAATACCACTACCACGGGGCAGCTTTTTCCTCTTTTCCAGTAGTTTTCGCGAATCAATTGTCCATGATGGCCCGGCGATATATGACTTCCCAGGGTATATCGGTCATGCAGTTGTATCCGATATGTGCCGAAATTGACCCAGCGGTCAATGGGGTCCTGCATAATGACCATGCAGCCTGTGCCTATATAGCGCCCCCCATCCAGCTCATGCCACTTGGGTGTGGGGAAGCTGAGAAGATCAACGTCCTTGCCTTCCTGAACATTTTCCAAGACTGGCCCGGTCGATACCTCCTTCGGAGGGGTGGGTTTCAACTGGGCGAATTTTTCCTTGACTGCACGAACGAGCGAAAAGGAGGAGAGCCCAGAAGGAAATCCAAAGGCAGCATTGACCTGCTTCGTATTATTGATGAAATTGGTCAGAACCCGGTGGCCTTTGGGATAGCCCTTAATATTGTCAAAGAGGAGGACCGGTCCGCCTTTTTCACCGACCAGTTCCGTAATGGTTCCGATTTCCAAGTTCCAGTCCGCCCCTTGAATTTCTTTCAATTCTCCAACGGTTTTAAGCTGTTCAATGTAGTTTCTCAAATCCATTTCTTTCCTCCCCTAGTTCAGTGTTTATGGGATTGGTGGTCCTGAAGCTGAAACCTCTCTTGCTTACTCTCCGCCGGCGACCAGAATAGGCATCCTGTATTTCCTCCTCTTGAGATCCACCACATTCTCAAACAATAAAGCCTTTCTTTCCTCCTCGGGAAGTCCTCGAAACTGCCATCTGACAAAGGGGTGTAGCTCGGTGTCTTTGTTGATCAGCCGCGCGTTACACTTGCGAGTTTGCTATTCTCCTCCAAGGCCCGAATATGCTCTCTCAGATTGTGGTAATATGGCATAGTACCCTCCCATAGAATATCACCGCTACAAAACGTCACACGCTGTCTTTTGACGGCAGTTAGAGTCCTCGGCTTAGCATGGAATGAGTGCCCGGGGAGTGCCCTGATCCACCATCAAGGCATCATCTGCCGCGTTGCCTTCGCTCGTTCCTCCTTGCGGGGTATTGCCTCATACCCCTCAGTCGTCGCTCCTCGGCGCCTTGCATCTGACGCCTTGCTGGTGATCAGGAATCGACCCAAACCTACCGTTACCATTAATGGTTTAAGATTTAGGCGGTGGATTCGGGCTGGGCGTGGGCCATGGCCGTTTCATTTTCGCCATACCGGACACCCTCCGCCGGCATTTTCTCTATGACCGAAAACCCGTCTCCCACCTCACCTGCTGTGCCTGAAAAGTATTCATAATCTATGAGTGTCACGCCCATGACCGGTCCGGTCTTTCGATCGCCTCTCATGAAATTCCCATCCAGTCAAAAGGAGGAGAACGGCAAAGCCTATCCCCATAAGCATAGGACGAGGTGTGATCAGGAGGATGCCGGCCGCAGAGAATAACCCGATCTTGAGCCAATTGAGGGGCGATAACAGGTATCCTGAAAGGGCTACAGACACGGAGAGGACGGCAAGCAGTGCCGCAGCGACAGACAGGGCAATACTCGCCATTGATCCCATCATGAGCAGTCCCGTGGAATAGCAGAAAGCAAAAGGGACCAGGTAGGCCCCGATCCCTAGGCGCATGGATATATACCCGGTCTTCATCGGAGCGGATTGGGCGATCCCTGCGGCCACAAAACAGGCAACGCATACAGGGGGCGTCACAAAGGACATGGCCCCGAAGAAATTGATGAACATGTGGGCGGCCAATGGGTCGATTCCCGTCTGAACCAAAGCGGGGGCGATGAGGATGACCAGCATAATGTAAGTCGCCGCGATCGGCATTCCCATGCCCAGGATGATCGCGCCGATGGCCGCCAAAGCCAGCAAGGCCAGTGAGTTGCCGCCGGACAAAACGATTAGGGTCTTGGACAAAGAGAGCCCCAGATTGGTCAGGGAAACAGACCCGATCACAATCCCGGCCACCGAGCAGGCCGCGCCCACAACCAGGACCTGTTTGCCGGTATCTTCTAGGGCGTAAAGAAGTTTTCTCCAAAAATTCGTCCGGTTTTCCTTCCGAAATATTCCCACAAGCACCATCATGACGGCGGCATAGATGGCCGATGCCGTTGGATTGAGCCGCATCCAGAAAAGAAAATAGAGCAGCCCGAAAATGGGAATGATATAGATCCATCCCTTTTTCAGCACATTTCCTAAGACGGGCAAATCCTCAGGTGAGAGGCCTTTAATACCCATTTTGACGGCCTCAAGGTGGACCTGCACAAGCAGGGCCACGTAGTACAAAACGGCCGGTATGGCGGCGGCAAGGGCAATTTCGTAATAGGGAAGGCTGAGGAACTCGGCCATCATGAAAGCCGTTATTCCCATGACGGGCGGCAGGACGAGTCCGCCCGTTGAAGCCGTCGCCTCCACCGCCGCTGCAAAATTGGGCGTATAACCCGACCGTTTCATCAGGGGGATGGTCACCACCCCGGTCACGGCGACGTTCGCAGAAGGCGCCCCTGACAACGAGCCGAAGAGCCCGCTGGCAATGACCGCCACCTTGGCCGCCCCGCCCCTCTGTCTTCCCATTAAGGCCATAGCCACGTTGGAGAGGAACTCTCCGCCGCCCACCATGAACAAACAGGCCCCAAAAAGCAGGAAGCCGAGAACCATGGTACTCGCCACGCCATTGGGGATACCCAGAAGGCTGTTGGGATCCAGGTAAAGGAAGGAAAACACCCGTGGCCAGGAAACCCCCCTCGCGTACAGGAGACCGGGGAAAAGATAGGCATATCGCGCGTAGAAAATTAAGATGAGGCCTATGATGATCAGAGGGTATCCGATAATCCGTCTCACACCCTCCAGCACCAGGAAAACGGCAACCACCCCCAAGATCACCTGGCTGGTTTCTGCAAATCCGAGACGAACGATCAAATCAGGATAAAAGAGGGCCACGTTGCCAAAAACGACAAGAGAGGCGAGTGCCAGGAGGGTATCATACCAAGGCACCGCCTCTCTCGCAGATCTTCGGCCGGCTGGTATGTTGATGAACGCGGCAGCAAGGAAGAGAGCGAGAAAAACGCCAAGATACTGCTCTTTGTAAAGGGCCAAGCCCAGATACGTGTGGAAGTCCACGATGTAAATCACGCACAAGACCGGGATGGCTGCGAGCATAACCGTAGAGACCCCGCGGCTCATGCCTCTGAGTGATCTGTATTTCCCAACACCTTTTTTCTCAGCTGCCATCTTTCTCACTATTTCTTCAATGCAAGCAGTTCCTGTTGATGCTTATCCATTTCCTCCGTCCATACCCCTACCTCCTTGTAAAATTTGATGGCGGCCGAGTGATAGGGTATCGGCGAATTCGTGGACACATAGTTCGCTTTTTTCCAACCTTTCAGCCTCGGATGGTAGGGGCCGAGCTCTTGCTCATGCTCCCACAGGGTTTTGGTCATGGTATAGACCACCTCGTCTGACAGGTCTGGCCGGGAAACCAGGCTGAAATTCTTCCCAAGAAGAATCATGGGTGCAACTACGCCGATGTTGACAGGGGAGGGTTTGACGTGGGCCGGGAAATAGCCGACAAAGAATTCCTTTCTTATCTTCTTCCACGTATCCGGGTTCGAATCCAACCCCAGGTAGAGCGCTCCTCTGGCCGCCTCGAGCTCCCTAAACGCAGGAACCCCAATGGCGCCAAAACAGGCATCGGCCTTTCCCTCCAAGACCAACCGCATGCCGGCGGGCACCTCTGTGGTCTTGACCCCCACCACATCCTTGTCGGTTAGTCCGAGACCGATCAGGCATGCGCGTGCGCCCATGGTCAAGGCGTGATGGGTTCCGAAGTCCAAGGTGACCCTCTTGCCTTTCAGATCCGCGCCTGTCTTGATGCCCGAGTCTTTCGCCACAAGGATGCCGGCCTCAATGGGATTGCCGATCATGATCATCCGCATGTCGATCCCTTTTCCCTTCGTCATCTTCTCGTAAATGGATAGACCCCTGTAAGCCATGTCCGCTTCATCGGTCGCCGAAAGCAACAGATCGCATTCCTTGGTGCTGAACATGGGAAGGGCGATGATGTTGCCCTGCGGCAGGATTTCCACCTTGAGAGGCGAGTTTTTCTCAACCACGCCGGCCAACCCGCCGCCGACGGCGTACATGAGGCTGCCTACCACATTGGCGGCAAGACGAAGAGAGGGTTGTTACGCCCATCCCTGTCCCGGCCAGACGGTGAGCGCCAAAAACAACAACCCCACGAAAATGATGCCACTGACTCGAAATGCCTTTTGTCCTTTCATCTCTTACTCCTTTTTTGAATGGATTCTAACTTCAAGAGTTTCTCGGCATTACCATGGTAGAATTTCTCCTTGTCCGCATCACAGATGGGCAATATTCCGAGCGCTTCCAAGGAGTCCTGACCCGTTTCAAAAGGATGATCGGCTCCAAAGGCGATCATGTCGGCCCCCAAGGCCATGTATGCGCAAATAAATGCGGGCAGGAAATGCATGCCGCTCGAGGTAAACAGGAAATTCTTGTTGATGTAATAGCTTGGTTTTTGAAGTATTTTAGGCTTGATTTCCGGGGCAACCCAAGGCCTCAACCAGTAAAAATCGATCCGGTAGAGCCAGAAGGGCAACCCCTCGCCCAGATGCCCGAGCACGATTTTGAGCCCGGGATATTTGTCGAATAGACCGCTATAAATCAGTCGTACGGCATGCAGACAGGCATCGGCCGCAAAACCGAGGGGCGGCCCGGCCAAAGGAAACCCATAATCCGCATAGGGTTTCAGGATGGACGGCGCCGGCCAGGTCGGATGGAGATAGATGGGAACATCCAGGCGTTCAGCCATTTCGAAAAGCGGCCAGAACTTCTGATCGTCAAGATATTCCCCTCTGACGTGTGAATTCAACTTCGCCCCTCTCATGCCCAGCTTATTGACCGCCCGCTCCAGTTCGCCGGCAGCACCCTCCGGATCCTGGGGCGCCAGGGCTGCAAGCCCCACATACCGCTCCGGATACTTCTTCAGGACCTCGCTCAATTCATCGTTGGTCTGTCTCGCCATGGCCGCGCCGTCGGAGGCTTCGAACTGCTCACACCCTGGAACGGCAAGGCTGAGCACCTGAATGTCCACCCCTGCTTCATCCATCTCCTCGATCCTCTTTTCTCCCATATCGAGGAGACTTTCTTCCAGTTTAAAGCTGCGCGGCGCCCACAAGTTGGGGGCCATGTGCAGTCGAATCCCCTTCTCCCCGACCTCCTCTCTCGGCATCTCTTTCCGGGACCGCAAGTACTTGATGTAATCTTGGGTGTAGAAGTGTGCTTCAAGATCTATGATTCTCATTGGTCCTCTTCCCTCCTTGCATGAATTCTCGATTCATTTGGATCACGGAAAAGCTTACCGCCTTTCTATAGCTCCAAACGTTTTTTCCTCATTTTTTGTCACGCCACTCAATTCTTGGCTCGCCGTTTTCCTTTCTGACGTTGATCCATTTCCCTTCCAGCAACGGATTTGTAAATGGGAAATCCGATCTCTTATGAAGGCCCCTCGTCTCTTTTCTCTCCAGGGCAGCCAGAAAGATGCTTTCTCCGCATGCCATCAGGTCGATGGTCTCAAGACCTCTCACCAGGGTGTGCGAGTTCTCCACCTTCATCGTGTCCAGAACCTTCTTTCTCAGGTCCCTTAGGTATTTCAGCCCCGCCCCGAGTAATGTCTCAGACCGCACGGTGACGCCGGCATAGTCATTCATGATCTGCTGCAGGGCCAGATTGGCCTCTTTCCAGTCCGGCCCCGTCTTCCTCCGGAGGAGTTCGGAATAGAAGACCCTCCTCTCATCAACCAGATCGGATTTCTCAGGACTTTGAAAGTTTTTTACGACCTTCGCCTTCCGAGCGGCTGATTCTCCGGCGATCCAGCCGTAGGTCGCTGCGCCCGCGCAATCCGCCCGGAAATTCCCTACGGGATCTCCCGCAGCAAACAAGCCTTCCAGATTGGTTTCCGCACTCTCATCGATTTCGATGCCCCGGCCTACAAGGAAGGGTTCATACTGCATGAACTCAACCTTGTGCTTGCGAACGTCGATCCCTTCCTCCACCATGTAGTTCAACATCCCGGTGTTGCCTTCCTCCACCAGACCCCACATCATATACTCGAGGTCTTCCTCTGAGGTGGTGCTGCAGTCCATGTAGACAGGGCCTTCGCCGGATCGGAACCGGTCGGTAAAGACCGAACTCCATATGTCGCCTGTGATGTCGCCCAGTTCCCTTGTGGCCTGTGTCACAAACGGGCCCACGGTCTTTCCGTGAGGATCCTTGTAAAGCCCTATCCAGGTCGCCTTGCCGCACCGGGCGAAATATTTTGGGCCGGCGTGCCTGTTGGGGAATTCCATGTTGACCAGTTTTGCCCCTGCCCGAAAGGCCATGGCCTGGCCGCTTCCCGTGCAGACAGGGCAGTTGGCGGTGTTGAAGATCCAACCGGGGGTGGGCGGAGGATAAAGCCTGCTGCCGCATCCTGTGGTCAGAACGACGCATTTGGCGCGGATCGTCTTCATGAGAGGCCTTTCGTCCTTGCTGGTGATGCCGATCGCTCCCGTCACTTCTCCGTCTCTGGTGATGACTTCACTGACAGAAAGGTGGTTTGCAATCCGGACACCCCGTTTCTTGGCCTCCTTGGTCAGCACCCCTTTCTGATTGTGCCCCGCGTACTTGAGCCAGATCCGGGGCCGCCCCGGAAAGGCATGCCCCGAGAAATCCCAGTGCCCTTTCGGCCTCATCGATATTCCCCACCGATCCCAATCCTTGACCCGGTCAAAGGACTGCCTCAGGAATGTCGTGGCCAGGGGGCGGTCCGCGAATCCTCCAACCTGGCTGTTCTGGTATTCCTTGATGATCGGGG
>JAZDGZ010000326.1:0-22851 GCA_043806375.1 Pseudomonadota bacterium
AACCGGAGTGAGATCTTGAGACAGAGGGGATACCTGTTGATCGGCGGGGAGGGTCCTTTAAAGGAACGCCTCTTGTCGATGGTGCAAGATTATAATCTCATGCCCTGCCTCCGGCTCTTGGGCCATATCCCGGAGCAGGACCTCCCTAGACTGTACCAGGCGGCCGATTTCTTTGTCCTTCCCACCAGGCATCTGGAGGGATTCGGACTGGTGATCCTGGAGGCCCTCGCCAGTGGAACCCCGGTCTTGGGCACGCCGGTCGGCGCCATTCCTGAGGTCATCGGTCCCTTTAATGAAAGCCTGCTGTTTAAGAGCGCCCAATGGCAAGATATGATGGAAAAGATGGAGGACGTGATTCAACGGCCTGAAAAATATGATATCCCTCCCAAGGCTTGCCGCAGCTTTGCCGAAGAGAACTTTTCATGGCAAAGAATGTCTCTTGCCTTTGAGAGGGAGGCCTTGAGAATCATCAGATTGATTTGAGCAAAATTACTCCACTGAAAAAATAGGACATCTATATTTTCAATAGATAAATTGTTTGATATTTAGGTCAAATAAAATTATATTTGCCCCAGTCAACCTCCTTTGGCATGCTGGTTGTTTTTCAAGTCACAAAGTCAGACGTTTGCCATCGCTCTTTGACAATTTGGTGGGAATATTATTTGGGTAGGGGTTGATACGTTTTACTTTCAGTTTTATTTACTGTATATTTTAGGGTATTGCCGTATCTTGCTATTGGAGAGACCGGATAATGCCTGATGTTTTTCCTTTTTATCGACCTCGGAATTCCCAGGCTTCGCAGTATTACCAATGCGTGGAAGACCATTTCGAGACGCTTGAGCAGGTCTATGACGAGCGGTTTGCAAAGCGGTATGGTTTTTTCCGCTCATATGTCTGGCAGGTTATCTATCGTTATCTTGATTGCGGCATCCTCACATAACGGATTTGCCCGTGTCAGGTGCGGCGATTGCGGCCATGAATATTTGTTGGCCTTTTCCTGTAAGCGCCGGCATTTTTGTTCCTCCTGCCATCAGGAGATACTTCCTCTATGATCGAACGCTCCTCTCCGGATTGAGCCGTTGCGGATGGGACTCTGTGAAAGTGTTTTTCCAGAGCATGATACCGGAGGAAGTGGTCAAACTGATCCTGTCGTGGCGGCATTCGGGGTTCAACGTCCATTGCGGTCCGAGGATTTAACCCGGAGATGAAAAGGCCATGGAGAATCAGGATGAACGGATACCCTGTATTCTGGAATCGGAGGGATCATCCAAGAAATACAAAAAAACTGGGCCAGGTTGATTCAGAAGATTTATGAGGTGGACCCGCCAACCTGCCCGAAGTGTTCCGGAGAGATGAAAGTAATCAGCGTGATAGAGGACGAGGAGGTCATAAAAAAGCGAGTTCTTATCACATATCACAATCACATCCGAGGGACTCGCCCCTCTCCTCGTAAAGAAAGTAGGCCGTGTCATCTCTCAATTAAAGGGTGAAAAACTGTCCATTCTGCTGATAGAACAGAACGTCCCCCTGGCTTTAAAGGTGAGCGACTATGCCTATGTCATCTCCCATGGTGAAATAGTCCATCACTGCAGTACCCGAGAACTTGCTGAAGACAAGCAGATTCAGACCGAGTATATCGGCGTCGCGAAACGTGAAACGTAGTTGAACGACCATGGGCCTTGGAATGGCGCACCCTCTCGAGTCCGGTTTCCCCTCAGTCGTTGTGGATCTTCAGGAGAAGGCTGATGTCGTCGACAGAAAAAGACAAATCGCTGGACGATGAAGAGGTGATCACCACGATGTGTAACAGCCATTGCGGTGGTTGCTGTATGCTCAAAGTGCATGTCAGGGGGGGGATCATCACCCGGATCGAGACCGACGACGGGGACGAACCCCAGCTCAGGGCCTGCCTCAAGGGGCGGGCCTACCGGCAAAGGGTCTATTCCCCAGACCGTTTGCTCTATCCTCTGCGCAAAGTCGGGGAGCGGGGAGAGGGAAGATTTGAACGCATCTCCTGGGACGAGGCGCTCGAGACCGTGGCGGAAGAGTTGACCCGGGTCAGGGACACCTATGGGCCGGAAGCGATTTTTTTGAAGGCCTCGGCCGGTGATATCGTTGCCTTGCATGGACCGCTGCCCATCATGAAAGTCCTGTCCCTGGCAGGCGGGTTTTCTACAAGCTGGGGCCTGTATTCCTTTGAACAGGGCATGTACGCGGAGCTGGCAACCCTCGGCACCCTGGACGGCAACGACCGGGAGGATATCCTGAACTCGCGATTGATTGTCCTGTGGGCCTGCGATCCGGCCAACACCGTCGCCCACACCAACACCAGTTGGTATCTGGCCCGGGCCAGAGATAAAGGGATCAGGATCATTGCCGTGGACCCAAGATATACGGACACGGCGGCTATGTTCGCCGACCGTTGGATACCCATCGTCCCCGGTACGGACTGCGCCATGATGATCGCCATGGCCTATGTCATCATCAGGGACAACCTCCAGGATCAGGGATTTCTTGACCGGTACACCATCGGCTTTGATCGGTTCGAGTCCTATGTGACGGGGGCCGAGGACAGTATTCCGAAGACGCCCGAATGGGCCGAGAAGATCACGTCGGTCCCCGCTTCAACGATTGAAGACCTCGCCCGGGAATACGCCACCCGCAGGCCGGCCTCGCTGATTACGGGGATCGCCGCCGGACGCACCGCAAGGGGCGAGCAGTACCACAGGGCCGCCATAACCCTGGCGGCCATGACCGGCAATATCGGCAAGTCCGGAGGTACGGCCGGGTTGAGATCCTGGATGTCCGTGAGTGTCCTGCCTGCGCTGAAAAAAGGCCTCCTGATGAAGGATATCCTCAATCCCGTCTTGAAGGGTCCCCCCTCGGATTTCAAGAATTATCTTCCCGCCCGGGCAGGCCGCTTCGGAGGTATGGGTCATGTAGTGACCCCAAGGGTGCCGGACGCCCTTTTGAAGGGAAAGGCCGGCGGTTATCCGGCCGACTACAAATTGCTCTTTCTTGTGAATACGAACTACCCGAACCAGTATCTGAATCTGAACAAGGCCGTTGCCGCATTGAAAAGAATGGAGTTTGTCGTCACGCTGGAACAGTTTATGAGCCCTGCGGCCAAATGGGCCGACATCGTACTTCCCACCACCACCTTTCTTGAAAGAAATGATGTGACGGAATCCGAGCGTCCAACGTATTTCGGATTCCAGAACAAATGTATCGAGCCGCTGGGGGAAACAAGGTCCCATTTCCGGATCGCCGGGGATCTGGCCGCAAAGATGGGGCTCTCCGGATTTGATGATCGGACAGAGGAGGACATCCTGCGGGATGTCATCATGAAAGAAAGCACGGTCCCGGAAGGTTTGGATCGCAAAGAAGTTCCTGTTTACCGGGTCCATCAATCCGAAGGGCCCTATGTGGCCTTCAGGAAGCAGATCGAAGATCCTGAAAGATATCCCTTTCCCACCCCATCGGGCAAGATCGAGATCTACTCCCGGCAACTGGCGGATATGAAGGACCCGGATCTTCCGGCGATTCCCACATATATCGAGGCATGGGAAGGGCCGAACGATCCACTTGCCGGGAAATATCCCCTCCAACTCATTACCATACACCCCAGGAGGCGGGCCCACACCCAGGGCGAAACAATCCCCTGGCTCAGGGAGACCCAGATTCAGGGGATACAGATCAATCCCGTCGATGCGCTTTCCCGCGGCATCGCCGACCAAGACCGTGTGAAGACCTACAATGATCGCGGGGCCACGGTCCTCCCGGCCATTGTGACCGGGAGAATAAGACCGGGGGTGGTCGCCATCCCGGAGGGCGCATGGTACGACCCGGACGAAGAGGGCGTGGACAGGGGCGGGGGGCCCAATGTCCTCACCAGGGATGAACCGTCCCCCGGCGGCGGATATGTGACCAATTCGTGCCTGGTCCAGGTCGAGAAGGCCTAGGTTCGGGAGGACTTGCCGTGCAGCTTGGATTCTATTTCGACCAGACGAGATGCATCGGTTGCCATACCTGTGCGGTTGCCTGCAAGGACTGGAACGATATCCCGGCCGGGCCGGCCCATTGGAGACGAATCCTTCCCATTGAGGAGGGTCAATGGCCCGAACCTTTTGCGGCCTATCTGAGCACATCCTGTCATCATTGCCTCGACCCGATCTGCGCCGCCGTCTGTCCGGCCGGTGCCATATCAAAGAGGGAAAAGGACGGCATCGTGATCGTGGACCGGGAAAAGTGCAGGCAAGCCGCTCCCTGCGGGATCATCTCCAACTTTAGGGACATCCCCTTCGGATCCATGAAATCGCCCTGCACCCTGGCGTGTCCGGCGGGGGTCAATGTCCAGGGGTACGTTTCCCTGATTTCAAAGGGAAAATTCAGGGAGGCCCTCGAGGTCATACGCGGCGATTTGCCCCTTCCCTCGGTCTGCGGAAGGGTCTGCACGCACCCCTGCGAATCGGTCTGCAAAAGGCAGGAACTGGGTGGGCCCATCGCCGTCAGGGACTTGAAAAGATTCGTGACAGATGTGACTTCTCTCCTGCCCGTTCCCTTTCCAAGGACCAAAGATCAGAAAATAGCCGTCATTGGTTCCGGGCCGGCCGGTCTGTCGGCAGGGTGGGCCCTTGCCAAAAGGGGGTATCCCGTCACCGTGTTTGAGGCCCTTCCCGTGGCGGGGGGTATGCTTGCCGTAGGTCTTCCGGAGTACCGCCTTCCCGGGGCGATCCTTCAACGGGATCTCGATTACCTGCAGGCCCTGGGGGTAGAGATCAGGACGAATACTCCCCTGGGGACCGGGTTGACCCTGCATGACCTCTTTGACCGGAGATACGAGGCCGTTTTCCTCGCCATCGGCGCCCACAAAGGGCACAGGCCCGCGATCCCGGGCGCCGATCTCGACGGTGTGCATGTCGGGGTTACCTTTCTCCGGAATTTGAATACGGGCAGAAGGCCTTCCGTCGGTTCCCGTGTCCTTGTTTTGGGCGGAGGTCATGTAGCCCTGGATTGCGCGCGAAGCGCCTATCGCCTTGGCGCCCGGGAGGTCCGCGTCGTGTGCCTGGAGGATCGCGACTCCATGTGGGCCACCGGGTACGAGATTCAGGAGGCCGAGCAGGAAGGCATCCTGGTCCACAATGACCGGAGCATCAAACGGATCCTGGGACAAAACGGCCGCGTTTCCGGCGTGGAGTGCCTTCATGTGCGATCGTTTCATTTCGATGAAGAAGGTCAGGTCCACATCGATACCACCCCGGGCTCGGAGCGGGTCTATGACAGCGATACGGTTATTTTCGCAGTAGGTCAGACACCGGACCTCAGCGCTTTTGGTGGAATTCTTGACCGGAGAGGGCCGATCCTTTCGGTAAACCCTCAAACGATGGCCACGAATCTCCCGGGCGTCTTTGCAGGCGGTGATGCGACAGGCGAAGGCGGCTCTGTGGTTGAGGCCATTGCCTCAGGAAAGCGGGCGGCCGCCTCCATCGATGCCTTCCTGCAGGGTCTGGTTTTTAGAGGAGTGGATCCCCTTCAAGGGGTCGATCCGGCCGGGATAGAGGTCGACATTCCTGCGGAGATCGGGGAACAACAGAGGCAGGCCCCGCGAAACCTTTCCGGAAGTGAAAGACGGACCTGGAAAGAGGTCTCGATGGGTTTTACGGAGGAGGCGGCCGTTGCGGAGGCAAAGAGGTGTCTCAATTGCGCCGGCCACCTGTGCCTCGAAGTCTGTCCCTATGATGCCCCTCAGTTTGGGGCGGAAGAAAATGCCAGGATGCAGATGTGCAACCTGTGTGTGGACAGGTGGGAGAGGGACAAAAAACCGATCTGTGTGACGGCATGTCCCACAAGGGCCATGGATGCCGGGCCTCTTGAAGAGCTGAGGGCCGGGCACAGGAATCAAAGAGAGGCCGAGGGTTTCACCTATTCCGAGTCGACAAACCCGTCCGTTTGTTTCAGACCCAAAAAATACCGTCCCACCAAGCCCGGGTGAGTCTTGCATACCCGGTATTCGTCCGGGTGGTTGAAATCCGCGAAATTCGATCCATCACACGCCCGCTTGAGCGTGGCGCACTCCCTGCTGCTTTCAAGGGGGAACCGGGTTTTGGTTCGTCTGTTGAAACTCCTGGAGACATCGCCGGACAGAGCCCTCGTCGGCAAAACTGTAATAGGTGTTATGCCCGATAATCACATCATCCAGGACCTGAATCATGAGGAGTTGGGCGGCCCAGGCCAGGTCCCTCATAAGTCTCCGGCCTTCGGGCGAGGGGGAAGGGGTCCCCCGAGGGATGATTGTGGACAAAAACCATGGCGGCCGCCCTGTTCTCCAGGGCCAGGGTCATGACCTCCCTGGGGTATACGGCGCTCCTCGTGAGACTCCCCAGGAAGACGTCCTGGTCCACGATCAACTCGTTCTTGCAATTGAGGAACAGGACCTTGAAAACTTCCCTCTTGAGATCCCTCACGGTTTGGAAGAGGTAGTCGAAGACGGCTTTGGACGATCCGAAAACAGGAGATACTTCCTCTATGATCGAACGCTCCTCTCCGGATTGAGCCGTTGCGGATGGGACTCTGTGAAAGTGTTTTTCCAGAGCATGATACCGGAGGAAGTGGTCAAACTGATCCTGTCCTTGGCGGCATTCGGGGTTCAACGTCCATTGCGGTCCGAGGATTTAACCCGGAGATGAAAAGGCCATGGAGAATCTGGCCCGGTATGTTGTCCGAGCCTCTTTCTCCCAGGAGAGGATGACCTATATCCCGGAAGAATCAAAGGTGGTCTACAAGTCCAAAGACGGGAAAAGCCTCAAAACCTTTGATGCCCTTTTCCTGGCTGGACCTGGATGCGGAGGCCCATTGGGATCATGACCGGGGAAAGGTCTCCTACACGGACCTTTCCCTTGAACTGTCGGTTGACCGTACAGGGGGCCGGAAAGACATCTACGAGGTCGATTACCAGTTTGAAGAGGGGGAGAGCAATAGTCTGAATTACCAGGTCAGCGTAAATCTGCTTTACGGCTTCCTGGCAGGAACCTCCCTGAAAAGGGATCTGGATTTAAAACATACCCTGGAAAGCAGTTACTGGATCGAATACCAGTCCCAGTGCTGGGGCGTGAGACTGACGGCCGGGACCCTGGATAATATCGACAGCATCATGGTGTCCTTCAACCTCTTCGGTCTCGGGGAAATCTGAAAAATCGGTCCGGATTATGCCAATGCGCCTCCCTCGACAAGGAGGGTATTCCCGGTGAGATATTCCGAAGCATCGGATGCGAGAAAGAGGGCCGCGCCGACAAGATCACCCGGCATCGCTACGCGCCCGAGCGGCAATGACGCCTCCATTTGCTCCAGAGCCTTGGGGTCCTCCCAGGTGGCGCGGCTGAATTCGGTCTTTGCCATACCGGGGGCGATACTGTTTACTCGTACAGCATACGGTCCGAGTTCCCTGGCGAATACGCGGGTCATCATCACCACGCCTGCCTTGGCGATACTGTAAGCCCCGAACCCCGGCCCGGTCTTAAAGGCAAACTGTGTGGTTATATTGATTATGCAGCCTTTTTTTTGTTTGACCATTTTTTTCCCCACGGCCTGGGAGCAGAGAAAATATCCCTTCAGGTCGACATCCATCAACTGATCCCAGTCCTCCTCAGACAGGTCAAGGATCGGTGACCGGATCAGTATCCCGGCATTGTTTAAAAGAATGTCGAACTTGCCAAAATGCGCCGCGGCTTTGGACACCATTTCCTCCACATCCAACCTTTTGCCGGTATCGGCCCGGATCGCGAGGGAGCGTCTGCCAAGATTCTTAATCTCCTCAGCCACCTGTTCCAATTGACCATCCTCGACCACTCGATCACAAACGGCGACATCGGCTCCGGCCTCCGCAAAGGCCAGGGCCATTGTACGGCCTATGCCCCTTCTACCTCCGGTCACGATAGCCACCTTCCCTGTCAGGGATAAATCGGGGTTGCCCATTTCTTCTTCCTTCCTCCCGTTCCCGGTCTTTGTTATCTTTGATCAAATCGTGTTTCCTTATGATCAACTTTTTTCATCGGGATTGCATTTTGATTTGACATTGATCACATGAAATAACAATATTATGAAATTGTCAAATCGATTTATGGGTGAAATGAAGTCAATGGATTGGACACTTATTTTGACGCAAAAAACCTGATCATCCGGGGCAGATCAAAGGTCATCGGCTTTGCCAAAACAAACGAAAAGGCTCTAAATCCGAAGCACGAAATCCGAAACCCGAAACAATCCTTAATGATCGAAATTCAAATGGTCCAAACAATAAGTGTACCTGGCATTGGGATTATGACTTTGTTTTTTAGGACATTTGATATTTGAATTTGTTTCGAATTTCGAGATTCGGATTTCGAATTTTGCTAACGCAACAACAGCAAATCATGCCTCTGGACATAGAACAAAGCCGGGTCCTCTGGGCTCGGATTATGGAACAGCTTGAGGGACCTATAGGTCCCGGAAGGAGGCAACAATGACGATTCCCGCATTTTCACTCAGGGGTAAAGCCGCCCTCGTTACCGGTGCCAGAAGAGGCATAGGCCGAACCCTTGCCCTGGCCTTTGCGGAGGCCGGAGCCGATGTCGCTGTTTGTGATCTGGTAATAGATGACGGCCTTTTGGAGGGCGTGGCGGAGGACATCAAAAGCTTAGGTCGCCGATCGTTTTCGATCCAGGCCGATACCAGCCGGAAAAACGATGTCGAAAGAATGATTCAGAGGATTGTGCAGGAATTCGGCGCCCTGGATATCCTCGTCAACAATGCCGGCACGGCTTCGCCGGGACCTCTCCTCGACTTGCCCGAGGAAGAATGGGACCGTGTGATTCAGGTGAATCTCAAGGGCTACTTTCTTTGTGCCCAGGCGGCAGGCAGGGTCATGATGAAACAAAGAAAAGGCGTCATCCTCTGCACAGCGTCTCAGTATGCCTTCAAGGCGGCTGCCGGGATGGGTGTCTACTGCATAAGCAAGGCAGGGGTTGCGATGCTGATCCGCGTGCTCGCAAGGGAGCTGGGCGGCTGCGGCATCAGGGTGAATGGGATCGCCCCGGGTCTCGTTAAAACGGACATGAGCCGGAATGACTGGGAGGATCCTGAGATTCGCGCCCAAAGGGAGGCTGTAACACCCCTCGGAAGACTTGCCGAGACCGATGATCTCGTGGGCGCCGCCCTTTTTTTGGCATCCGATGCCTCGGCCTATGTTTCCGGTCATATCATCCTTGTAGACGGCGGGGAAATGGCATGATCCCAGCCGTCATCGAAATGAACTACCCCGCCGCAGAGCAGCGGGGCATCAGATGTCATGCAGGACCTAATAAGCCTGCCCCGTAATTTATACGGGGGCATCCAGTTTAGATTCCTGAAATCCCTCCTAACCTCCCTTTTCCAAAGGGAGGAACACCCCTCTTTGATAAAGAGGGGTTGGGGGAGATTTTCTGATCATGTCGTTTTTGTTCTGAGACTATTAGTAAGAGAGGAGTACCCCATGGAATATCGAAGCCTTGGTCGTTCAGGGCTAAAGGTCTCCGAAATCGGTCTGGGAGGGAACAACTTCGGCTGGTATGCTGATGAGAAAACCTCCATTGAGGTCATTCACCATGCCCTTGATTTGGGTGTCAATTATATTGATACCGCCGACATGTATGATCGAGGGAATTCCGAGACCATCATCGGCAAGGCGTTGGAAGGGAAACGTCCCCGGGTGGTCATAGCCACAAAGTTTGGTCTACCCATGGGGGATGGGCCCAATGAAAAAGGCGGTTCACGACATTATATCATGCGGGCCGTGGAGAATAGTCTCAGGCGCCTGAAAACTGATTATATCGACCTCTACCAGGTTCATGTCCCCGATCCGACGACGCCGATTGAAGAGACGCTGCGGGCACTTGATGATCTCGTAGGATCAGGAAGGGTGCGGTATATCGGTTGTTCTAATTTTGCGGCATGGCAGCTCTGTGAGGCATTATGGACCGCCAGGGATTGCCGCATCCCCTCCTTTGTCACGGTTCAATCGCGGTACAATATCCTTGATCGGGAGATAGAGAAAGAATTGGTCCCCTGCTGTCAGGCCTATGGTATCGGGATCATCCCCTGGGGACCTTTATCGGGCGGGTTTCTTACGGGTAAATTCACTAAGGGGATGAAGCCCAAGCTCGACGGACGACAGCTCAAACCGCCGCCGCTGTATGACCCTGTCTTTTTAGACACCCATTGGGATAAGCTGGTGGGATTGGAGCGATTCGCCGTGGAGCGCGGCCACAAACCGGCGAATCTGGCCATAGCCTGGTTGCTCGCAAAACCCTATATCAGCTCCGTCATAGCCGGGGTGCGGAGAAAAGACCAGGTTTCGGCAAATGTGGCCGCTGCCGACTGGAGACTGACGGATGAAGAATTAAAGGAAGTGGAGTCCATCTGTAATCCATGACCCTCTGTACCAATGATAGTGAGGCACCCACCCCTTGAAAGAATTTTATCCGATGTTTCCTGCATACCCAGAAACCAGGGGCCTCATCAACAGGATAATCCGGAGTATCGGCCTTTCATTTTCTACTCCGGATTCATTATCGGCATGGTGTCCAATAAATTGACATTTCTTAAAGGTCCTTTATTGTATGGGAAGTTATCTATAGGATATCAATGATATTATTGTCTATATTTTTTCCGCCCTATTCTGGATATTTTGTTGACATATCGGAAACACGCATGCATAATCCATAAATTCCTTCATGTTTAATATGATTGCTGAAGCCTGATTCCTGAATTCTTTCGAATTGAGAAAATCCTCATCCAGTTGTAGAGGCATTTCAAAGGTAAAAAAGCAATTCCCTCAAGACTTCTACAAAAACAATCATCCCTTTAACCGTATCAGAATATTTACCGATTCAATCGCGGGTCTTTTCCACCGCTCTATCTCAAACAAGAAATCGGATAGGGAACATAGTTCCTTTGAAGGTGGCGCCTAACTACAGGTCGGTTTATTGAAAACAACTTACCATTAACCCAATGAAATGGAGGTGCTCAAAATGAAAGCGAAAAATTTGACGACACTATTAGGTATTGCGTTGGTGGTCTTGGCATTGGTAGCGCCGGCCTTTACTACGGCTTGGGCGCAAGCATCGTCCCCAAAGCCCATGGAGCTAAGCCTGGCCCTCATGATGCCTTCCACCCATACCCGATGGACAAAGTCCATGGCTCCCTGGATTAAGATCCTTGAGGAACGCGCGAAGGGGAAAATCAAGATCGTTCCCTACTTTGCCGCGTCATTAGCCAAAGGCTCTGAAATATATGAAGCGGTTTCTCAGGGTATCGCAGACCTGGGTGAGGTTTCTACCGGCCATGCCCCGGGCCGGTTTCGCCTTACCGACTTCTTCCAACTGCCCGGCCTGGAAATCCCGGACAGCGTAGCGATGTCCCGTCTCCATTGGCACCTGATTCAAACGGTCCCTGAATTTGGGGCACAATATGCCGACACAAAGGTTATTCATGTTTATACCCATGGAGGGGCCGCAAACGTCATCATGAGCAGAAAGCCTATTCACACCATGGAAGACTTAAAGGGCAAAAAGCTCAATATATATGGCGGACCTATTGGGGTAGGGATAGCGAAGGCCCTGGGCTTCACACCGATCCACATGAATATCCCCGACGTGTACCTGGCAGTGGAGAAGGGAGTTATGGACGGCGTGATCTCCAGTGTCAGCCTGATCACTTCGCGGAAATTCGGAGAAATTACGAAGCACGTCACCTATGGCCCGACCCTTGGCGGTGCGCCGTTCATTTTTGTGATGAACCGCGCCAAGTGGAATGCGCTCCCGCCTGATCTTCAAAAGGTATTTGACGAAGTTGGAGGCGTGTATGGTTCTGAGTTTTTCGGGAAGGGCATGGTTGGGGATGAAAATGAGGCCAAGGAGGGCGGTATAAAGACATTCAATTGCGAATTTTACGGGCTTCCACCCGATGAACTCGCCAGGTGGAATAAACGCCTCGAAACCGTGCAGGAGGACTGGGTCAAAGAGATGGAGAGCAAAGGGCTGGCGGCCCGCAAGGTCATGGAGGAATACAGGCGCTTCGTGAAGATGGCAAAGTGAGGGCCGGGACTCATTAATCGTAACTAAACCCTATCTTTTTTGAACCGCAGAATACCCTCCAGCAGGACGGCGGGCAAGTCGAACAAGGAATATCGAATGGTGAAGTGAACCCTTCATCATTCTGCGGTTTACCCGCCTCTGGCGGCGCCGAAGGCGACCAGGGTTCCTTGGTGGACATTCGATATTCCATATTTTTGGGTCAACGAGCGCTATATTCATTCGTGGAATCGCCAAAGGGGGGGAGCCTGTGCGAAAAGGACTGATGATGGATGGGTTGGCTTGGGTAAGCCGCAGCATGAGCAGCATAGGCAGCGTGGTTCTCATCGCCATGATGCTTGTGACGACGGTCGATGTCATCGGTCGTTACATTTTCAATAGCCCTCTCACAGGGGCTAATGAAATAGCGGAGTACTTGCAGGTGCTTGTTGTTTATTTCGGGATTGCTTACACGGCAGTCCAAAAAGGGCATGTGGCCGTGGACGTTCTTTTCAACAGGCTTCCCCAAAGAGGTCAAGGGTTCCTCATCAGTTTCGTCAGCCTTGCCGGCGCAGCGCTGTTTGCCGTGATCGCATGGGAAAGTATCGTGCAAAGTTTAGTTTTCAAAGCGGCGATGCGATCATCCCCGGTACTGGACGTCCCTGTTTGGCCCTTTGTTTTGGTCGTAGCTTTCGGCAGCGGGATCCTCAGTTTAGTGCTTTTGAGCGACTTTATAGGATCTTTTCGGACAGGGTCGGATAATCGTCGAGAGATCTGGTTACGCGCTTTTTGGGTAGCAGCGGCCGCTGTCTTGGCGTCGGCAGTCTTCCTGTGGCTTTACAGGCTGCCTAAGGTGAGTCCGATTACGGCAGGCATCTTAGGCCTGGTGCTTTTGGTGTTACTTTTGCTCACGCGGATGCCTGTTGGTTTTGTTATGGCGACGGTAGGATTTCTGGGTGCGAGCTATATCCGTGGTGCAATACCTGCACTTGGGCAGATGGGACGGCTTCCATATGTCACCCCGGCTAATTATGATTGGACCGCGATTTCTCTTTTCGTGCTGATGGGTTTTCTGGCCCTCCATTCCGGGATGGGAAGCGATCTCTATCGCGTGGTATATACCTGGATGGGGCGGCTGCCGGGCGGGCTGGCTACAGCTACTATCGGAGGCTGTGCCGGTTTTGCCGCCATTTCCGGCGACAGCCTGTCCACGGCCGTCACCATGGGAACGGTGGCCTTGCCGGAAATGAAGGCCTACAAGTACTCTCCGAGTCTGGCTGCCGGCTGTGTTGCCGCCGGTGGCACCCTGGGCGTCCTCATTCCACCGAGCATCGTCTTTATTATCTACGGAATGCTCACCGAGCAGTCCATAGGGAGGCTTTTCATCGCGGGCATTTTACCAGGAATCCTTGTCACCTGCCTCTTCATTGCCTACATCACGATACGCTGCCGATTGGATCCTACTCTGGGTCCACGAGGTCCCAGGACGACCATGGTGGAAAAGCTGGTCTCCCTCAGAGCCACATGGCGGGTAATCGTCCTATTTGGGTTGGTCATTGGAGGCATTTATTTTGGGGTATTTACACCTACCGAAGCCGGAGCCATCGGGGCCTTCGGTGCGTTGCTGGCCGGCCTCACCCAGGGAAAACTGACCTGGAAAAACTTTGCCACCTCTGTTGTCGAGGCAGGAAAGGTCATAGCAATGACCTTTATCATCCTTATTGGCGCCTTTATTTTTAATCTTTTTCTTTCATTGAGCAAGCTGCCTATGGAGTTTGCGAACTTTATCGTCGGACTGAATGCTCCCGGCCTTGTAGTTCTCATTCTGATCTATATTGTTTATATCATTCTTGGCTGTCTGATATCCGGATTAGCTCTCATTACACTTACCGTTCCCATTTTTTACCCCATGATCCTTGCCCTTGGCTACGACCCTATATGGTTCGGGGTAATGATCGTCCTGACAAATGAAATGGCCGTGATAACCCCCCCTGTGGGTATTAATGTGTACGGCATAGCCGGGGTGGCCAAGGATATCCCCATGGAAACCATATTTCGGGGGATCCTGCCCTTTTTCCTTGTCCTGTTGCTGGCATTGGCTATCCTGACGGTTTTCCCCCAAATCGCAACTTTTCTCCCGAGTTTGATGAAATGATGTTTATTCTATCTTGAGAAGTTTTTTGGCATTATCACACAAAATCTTTTTCATTTCTTGGTCCGGAATATCCAATGCCCTGGCAGCATTGAGATTATCGCGGATAAATGCCTCTCCCTTTTCAGCTCCAAAAGGATAATCGGAAGCATACACCATTCGATCGGCTCCGAAGAACTCATACCCGCAAGGCACGGCTGAAGGCGTTCGACTCACGGCTGTATCGCCATAAATATTGGCCCAGTATTCCTCAAAGGGGCGAGGCAGTTTTTCCATCAAATGCGCTGCCGTTTCCATTCTGCCGGCGAAAAAAGGGAACATGGCGCCCAGATGGTGCATGACGATCTTTAGGGAGGGAAAGTGGTCAAATACCCCTCCAAAAATAAGCCTCCACACGGCCTGTGTTGTGTCAAAGGGCCATCCGAAGATCAGCATCATGAGCCAACCTTCTGCCGAGTCCACCAGGGGATAGGATTCCCAGTCGGTCGGATGAATTAGGATAGGGAGATCCTTTTCTGCAACCATTTCATAGAATGGGTAATATTCCTCTGAATCGAGGCCCTTTCCATCCTGGTTGGATGATATGGTGATACCGCGACAGTCAAGCTCATTGACAGCACGCTCAACTTCGGTCATGGCGCTTTTCACATCCAGAAGGGAAATCATGCAGACGTTCACGAACCTGTCGGGGCGGGCCCTGCAAAAGGCATAATTGTCATCATTGGACATGCGGCATACGGTTGCGGCATCTTCGGCGCTGAGGCCCAAAAGAATCGGTGTGGTTGGAGACAGGGCATGAATATCAACGCCGTATTTATCCATAAGGTTCAGCCGGGAATCCAAATCCTCGTTTTCCGATGGGATTTTGAATTTAATCTCCTTTTTTTCTTGAACAAATTTGATGACTCTATCTGAAATGAGATGGGGGAATATATCAATGATCATTTCTTATACCCTCCATAGTGTGATAAGAAGCCCCTTTTCAGGATGCGGATCCGGTCAGTCATGCACCTCAATCGGCATCTACACCATCATATTCAACGGGAATTGATAGTAGACCGCTCCGTTGGGGCAGGCGATCCGGCAGCAGCCGCAGTGCCAGCACTCATCAAAATGGGCGACCTGAGGCCCCTTATCCGTCATTTCCAGGACAAACCCGGGGCAGTCCTCGACGCAGCACCCGCAGGATGTGCAATGACCACAGTGGAAGCATCGGCTCGCCTCGGTGAGGGCCTGCTCCCGACCAAAACCCTTATCCATTTCCTCAAAGGAAGGAAGGTTGCCGGCTCTAACTGTTTTTTGGCGCGCCTTCTTTTCATGGAAGTCGACATTGAGGATTTCCTCAAAGGTCACTTCATGGGGGACAATCATATCCGCATTTTCATCGATGACTATCCGTTCGTCCGCATCAATGACGATTTGATCGATCTCCTCGCCGTGACGGCTTCCCCTCAAATAGCGATCCATACACAGGGCTGCATTTCGTCCACTGCCGACGGCCTGGGCTACGGTTGAGGGTCCTAAAACGGCATCCCCGGCCCCGAATACGCCCTCTACGGACGTGGCCATGGTTTCCGGATTTACGATAAGGGTGCCTCTCGGAGTGACGTCAAAGGCTTCCCCCTCTGCGGAGAAGTTGAAACCGGGTTCCACGCCGACGGCTGAGATTACGATATCGGCCTCCAGAATGGATCTTTCCCCGAAGGGGGGGTGAACCGTGAGCTTCCCCCGTTCGTCAAATTCAAAGGAGGAGATCCCGTAGTATTCGACACTCCTTACCTCTCCGCTCCCGCCCATAATCTTCGATACCTTGCACGAATGGTGAATGTTCATGCCCTCTGCCTTGCCCTGTTGAACATCTTCCTGAGATGCACACATGTTCTCCTCTCCCTCAACGCAGAACAGATGAATCTCCGATGCCCCGAGTCGCTTTGCCGTAAAGGCGCAGTCAAAGGCGACCCCGCCCCCGCCCAGGATGGCGACTCTCTTTCCGGTCTCCTTTGTGAGCCCGAGGTTGACGTTCTTCAAAAAGGAGACCCCGCTTTGGGCCAGTTCAGCCCCCGGGATATCAGGGGACCTTTCCTTCCAGGTACCGACCGCAATCAGGCAGGCGTCACAGTTTTTTCTTATCTCGTCAAAAGCGATGTCCCTGCCGACGGTCGTATTTATCTTCGCCTCTATGCCCAGTTCAAGGACTCGTCCGATTTCCCGGTCCACCACGTCCTTCGGGAGTCGAGAATGAGGCACGCACATGCGCGGCATTCCCCCAAGGACCGCCGAGGATTCAAAGACGGTGACCTGATGCCCGAAAAGGGCTGAAAAATAGGCACAGGTCATTCCCGCAGGTCCCGAGCCGATAACAGCCAATCGCTTTCCAGTGATCTTTCTTCTTTGCGGAGTCCTTACACGAGTTAAATCGGCATGGTCTGCCGCATATCTTTCAAGGGCCCGAATTGACAGCCCCTCATCATAGTGATTTCGGTTGCAATCGGCCTCACAGGGGTGGGCGCAAACCCGCCCGGTAATCGCAGGGAAGGGATTCCGTGACCTCAGATACTCCAATGCCTCTTCAAGGCGTTGTTCCTGAATCAGGGAATGCGCTTTCTGAATCGGGTTACCGGCAGGGCAAAGGATCTCGCATGGCGAGGTCCTCATTTGAAGCTTCCATCCAGGTGCGGTGATGACTTTCTCTCCAAGTTCCATGCTGAATCTGGGTGGCATGATTTTCTCCTCCCTCTCTCTATATCGTGAAAACTCCGGATCGTTCAAGCCGGGACCTAGGCGCATCTTACAATGGGGACCCGCAGGAACTCAGAAAAGAACCACACTTTTGTGGTCCTCCCCTAAAGCCATGACAGTCTCTGCTTCCCATCTTCCTCCCATATGGCCATTACTCTCGAATATGCCTCGTTAAGATCGGGGTAATCGCTTCTGCGGTAAATTGTGCGCCCGCTTTCCTTCCGCTCCAGGGTCGCTCTGGTAGAAAGTTGGCATGCCTTGAGCAGATGTACGGCCTCATTTACCCGCATCAATTCACGTAAGTTCGATGCCTGCAAATTGCCGAGATAGCCTTCAATAAAGCCCAGTCTTTCGAGCGCAGTCTCGATCCCCTTCTCATTTCTGACATAGCCCATATAGTATGTCATCACCTGGCGAACAGCCCGTTCAAAATTTTTGTAATCAATGCCGTCTATGGTATCCATCGGCCTGAATATCCTCGTCATTTCATCACGAACTTCCTCCGAAGAAACAGGCAGCAGGTCTTCCATTTGGGAGGATGCTCCGGCCGCCTCGACAGCGGCCCCATAACCGCCGCACATGGCACCTGAAAGTGAATAAAATACGCAGCCGTTGAAAAGCCCTTTGACAGTGGACTCAAAGTTATCCCGCGTCAATATCATCCCGCTGAGTTCAATCTCCGACAGCTCGACCTCCATGGGATATTTAGCAAAGTCTATTCCTCTCTGTTCGCAGTAATCAAGAAAAGTGGCCTTGTCTCCCGGCATGAGCACATACTGAAGATGATAGAGTTCCTCCTTGTCACAATGTCTCATGTCCATATGGAAGGGAGGCCCTTTTCCCTCTACCATCTCCTGATGGGTCCCGTTAATCTGCCGGTGTCTGGGGCCGTTTTCCATCATGGGGTGGTACTTGCCCATAAATCTCTCCCCGAAGGCGTTCAATTCATGGGCACCCACACTGTTGATCCCGTTCATCCCCGCCGATCCGAAACTCTTGGGCAAAAGCGTGGCCTCTTGTTTCAGGTCAAGATTGATGAGCTTGGCGCCTGCTTCATAGGCAAGCACATATTGGCTCCCGGTGTTGTAGGGGCTGTGCCAGGCATTGTAGGGATTGCCGGTAGAATTGGCTGTCACGCGATTGGCGCTGTTTCCGAGGGCCATGATGATGGATTTGGCCCTGAATACATAAAGCGATCCATCAAGGACATGGAAACCGATCGCGCCCGTGATTCGGTCGCCCTGTGTCATCAGTTTTGTAACCATGACATAGTCGACAACATCCACTCCCATTTCACGTATCTTCTTGGCCAAGCGCCTCTTGATCAATTGTCCGTTTCTAATGCAGATAAACCATGGGCCAGGCTGCCCGAATCCTATGGTGCGGAGCCATGAGCCGTCGGAATTTTTTTCGAACTCGACACCTATACCCTGCAAGACCTCCAGCATGTGGGGCATCGACTTAGCCCATTGTGAGAGCATCTCAGGCGTATAGCCGCTTGTCGGCCCTTTGTAGAAGTTGACGAAAGCCTCCTCTGTGTCCGTTTGCGGACCGCTGTTGAGGACCGCCATGAAGTGGTCGTTTCCGCCCCCAAGGCATCCCGAGCTTTCGATTTTCCCCTTATCGACGATAACCGCCCGGGCTCCCTGCTCCTTTGCACCGATTGCAGCGGCGCAGCCGGCAGCGCCGGAGCCTAAAATCAAGATATCGGTCTCAATAATTTTGCCCAAATCGCGAAGTTCAGTCTTCATATTCAAATGTCTCCCATTCAAAACCTGCCAACAAGGGTTCCAACGTTACGATTTCAAAAACAAATAACCTACAGGGGAAATGCCCAAAGCCCTCCGGTTACCTGCCAAATCATTATTCCTGAATCGGCTCAATAATGGACCACAATACTCTTCAAAATATTAAAAAATTCGGAAAGCCTGATAAAGGAAAAGTGAGGGACTTTCATGTCCCCCGTTTGGCCACGCCGATGTGCTCGGCCTGCGCCTGCTTGTCTGCAGCAAGCTCTTTTGCGCTGCTGTGATAGATGACTTCCCCATGGGAGAGGATGTAGGCGTAATCGCTCACTTTTAAAGCCAGTGGGACGTTTTGTTCAATGAGCAGCATGGACAGTCCTTCATCTTTTAATTGGGCGATTACTCGACCCACTTCACTGACAATGATCGGCGCAAGTCCCTCGGAGGGTTCGTCCATGAGGAGAAAATCCGGATTGGTCAACAGGGCTCGGGCGATGCAGGCCATTTGCTGCTCGCCTCCACTGAGCAGGTTTCCTTTATGCCTGGCGCGGGTCTTCAAGATCGGAAAAAGGGAATACACTTTTTCAAGAGTCCAGCCCTTTCCCCGGGCGGCGATGGCGAGGTTTTCCTTTACGCTCAGTGAGGGGAAAATGTGGCGCCCCTGGGGCACCAGCCCCAGGCCCATTTTACAGATCCTGTGCGCGGGGAATCCCTGCACTTCCGTCCCTTTGAACCGGATAATCCCTGATCGTGGCGAAGTAAAACCGACGATGGATCGAGCCGTGGTGGTCTTGCCCATGCCGTTGCGGCCAAGAAGGGCCGCTACCGAGGCGTCCTTCACCTCTAAAGAAACGCCATGGATAATGTGGCTTTCCCCGTAATAGGTATGGATGTCGATGACCTCAAGCATCTCCCGGCTACTCCTCCTCGCCTAAATAAATCATTCTCACCTCCGGATTGTTTTGAATTTCTTCCGGGGACCCCTGAGCCATGATTTTGCCGTAAAAAAGCACCATCACCCGGTCGGCCAGAGTAAAGACCAGGTCGAGATCGTGGGCACAGAATAAAACCGTCGTATCCTTCGTTAAGCTGTGAATCATCTCGATGAGATGCTCGGATTCACCACTCGACAGTCCGGCGCTGGGTTCGTCCAGCAACAGGAGCTTGGGTCTGGACGCCAGGGCCATAATAATTTCCACAAGCCGCTGCTGGCCGTAACCCAGAGCTGATACGGGGGCATCCCTCTGATCCCAGAGCCCCACAAGCTCAAGCAGTTCCCGGGCAACGGCAAGGTTTTCTTTGAAGGCCGTAATCGGGCGAAACCAGTGGAACCGGGTGGATTGAACACCCTGGACGGCGATCAGCACGTTGATCAGCAGGCTGAGATGAGGAAAGAGGGTATTGAGTTGAAATGAGCGGGCCAGGCCGAGAGAGGCACGTTTGTGGGCGGGCATCCCGGTGACATCTTGATTGAGCAGAGATATTCTCCCGGTTGCAGGGGAAATGAATCCGGTCAGGACATTAAAGAGCGTCGTCTTGCCCGCCCCGTTTGGACCGATGAGGGCCACCTTTTCCCCGGTTTTGAGGCTGAAGGAGATATCCATCAGCACCTGCAGGCCGCCATAGCTCTGCCCCAGACTTTCAACCTTCAATACGTCCATGATCTCCCAACTTTTTCCACAGACTGTTCAGCTTGGGAAAAATCCCTTCCCGGAAAAAGATAACCGCCGCGACAAAACAGGCCCCCAGAATCAGCGGCCATCTTTCCGGCGTAATCCCGCTCACAAAATACTGCAAAGAAAGGACTACGGCGCTGCCGACAAAGGCTCCCCACAGCGTTCCGCTTCCACCCACAATGATCATGAGCCACAGGAATCCCGTGGCGTCGACCCCGACGGAATCAGGGGAGATATATCCGTTGAAATAGACATACAAAACCCCCGCCACGCCGGCAAAGAGACCGGCAATGATAAAGGCGATATACTTATACAGCCATGTATTGTAACCCAGTGCGCGTAATCGAATTTCGCTTGCCCGCATGCCCTGCAGGCTGTAGCCGAAGGGAGAGTTCACGATGCGATGAAACAGATAGGAGCAAAGGGCGACGATAATAAGGGTGAAATAAAAATAGGTTGTCGTTGAAAACGAAAACCCGAGATCAGGATAGAGGATACCGCCCACACCGTCACTGCCTCCGGTCAATGCCCCCAAATTACCGGCGCTTGTGTTGACGATACCGAAGACCAACTGCCCCATGGCAAGGGTAATGAGCAGGAAATAGACCTGGGTCACCCGGAGGGCGATCAAACCGAAGATGCAGGCCGCCAGTGCGGCCATCAAGACGCTGGCCGGGGCCGTCAGCCAGAAGCTCGTGACATCGAATCTGGCTGTCAGAATCGCCGTCGTATACGCTCCCAGCCCGAAAAATGCCGCGTGCCCGAAGGCCCAGAGCCCAGTATAGCCCACCAGGAAATCCAGGCTCATGACGAGGAGCCCGAAGATGAGGATTTTGTTGGCCAGACTCACCAGAGCCATGTCGGCAAAGAGAGGCAACAAGACAAGCAGTAGTCCTATGACGACAGGAGGAGCAAAGGAAATCAAACGCCGTTTGTATGCCTTCCGCATGATCGGTTTCCTCTTAGACTTTTCTTCCCAGGATTCCCGAGGGCCTCACCATGAGGATCAGGATAAGAAGGATGTACATCGTGTACTCCGCGATTTGCGGGAAGTAGACCCTGCCGTAGGTATCGACAATCCCGATCAGCATAGCCCCTGCAAGGGCCCCCTGTACATTCCCCACCCCGCCGACAACGACGACCGCAATGGCATAAAGGAGCATATAGAGACCGTCATTGAACGTGAAACTTCCGAAAAGCTGGACCCCTATAACGGCGCCTGCCCCTGCAACAAATGACCCAAGCAGAAAACAGAAGGCATTAATCGGCGTGAGGTTGATGCCCAATCCGGACACAATCTCCGCATTATCCATTCCCGCGCGGATGATAGCACCGATTCTGGTCTTGTCCTGTATCCACCACAGGATGATACATATGACCGCCCCTGCGCCGATAATGGCAAAACGATGAACCGGAATAGAAAGGTTGGCGATAGGAATCGCCCCGGAGAAATAGGAGGGTACGAAGGCCGCCCTGGGTGACGGCCCCCATATCCACAAAATGAGGTTGTTGATGATATACACAAAACCGAAAGTGACCAGGACCTGCTGGAGATCACGTTTATAAAGCAGACGCAAAATACCGCGCTCGATGACCAAACCGATCAGCCCGCTTCCCACGGCACCGCTCAAAATCCCCAGCAGAAAACTTCCGGTGCCGTGGGCTACGGTCAGGCCGATAAACCCTCCTGCAACAAATATAGCACCATGGGCCAGGTTGACAATGCCCATGACCCCAAGGACCAGAGACAGTCCGGCCGCAATAAGAAACAGGACCATGCCGTAGGATGCGCCATTGAGAAAATTCAGGAGGACGATATCCATGTTTCTACTTTAAGATCTCGGCTTTTTCGATTTTAAATTTAATTTTATCGCCTTCCTTCTTGGGACGCACCTGGTACTTGGCAAGCACTTCCGTCTGGTAAGGGTACTCATCGCCTTCTTTCTTTAAATCCTGATGAACGAAATAGTGCCCGACCCCCAACCGCGCGTCGCCGAACTCAAAATCTCCGAGAAGGCCTTTCATTTTCGTCTTGTCCAGGGCTTTCGCCAGGGCTTTGGGAGAGGTGTCACCCCCTGCTTTTTCAATGGCTTCCATGGCGATCTGCATCACAAAATACCCTGCAATGGCCGGGCCGGCCGGAACCCCTCCCCATCTTTTTTTGAAGCGCTGGACAAAATCTTTGTTTTCAGGGGTATCAATGGTCCAGACATAGGCCTCGCTGGTGATCATACCGACACCGTAGTCGCCGATCTGCTTGATCTGCTCTGGATGAGCCATGAATCCGGCCTGGGGCAGGACCACCGGCAGTTTGACCCCGTATTCCCTGATCTGCCTGATGCCCACCGTCTGAGTGATGCCGGCGAACCAGGGCATAAAGACGTCGGCCTGCTTCAAGGAGGTAAGGTAGGGCGCGATGTCCTTGGTGTCCAGGGGCATCCATTGCTGCTGGATGA
>JAZDGZ010000327.1:0-4324 GCA_043806375.1 Pseudomonadota bacterium
CGCCCCGTTAAGAAATGAAAAGGCCCTAAATCCGAAGTACGAAATACGAAATTGTCTGCACTGCGTGCAGACTCCCCACGCTTTCGCGCGGGTCCCCGGTTTCGAAACAATAAATAATGCCCCAAATTCAAATGCTCCAAACAATAGGCGTACTGGCATGACGATGATGATTTTGTTTTTGTCATTAGGACATTTGGTATTTGAATTCTTGCCCGCCTGAGGCGGGTGAATTTCGAATTTCGAGATTAGGATTTCGGATTTTGCCAACGCCGGAAAAGCAAATCATGCCCTCTGGGCTTAGACCAAAGCCGGGCCTGGACCCGGATTTTTATTCCCCGAGGTAGGCTTCTATGACCGTCGGATTCGTCAGAACCTGGCGAGGCTCCCCTTCGGCGATTTTTTCACCGTAATTCAGAACGACCAGTCTGTGCGACAAGTCGATGATAGCCTTCATGACATGTTCCACCACGATCAGGGTGATTCCTTTTTCAGCGATCGCTTTGACCAGGCTTACGGCCTCGTTCATCTCGGCAGGGTTCAATCCGCTCATCATCTCATCCAGGAGGAGCAGCCTCGGTTTTGTCGCGAGCGCCCTGGCAACCTCCAACCGCTTTCGATCTACGATACCAAAACTCGATATTTGAGAGTCGGCCCGCCCGCCAAGGCCGACGAATTCCAGGATGGCTTCGCATTCCTCTCCCGCCTTTTTCATGCTCCGGATGGGATCTCCCCCATACATCCTTCCGGTCAGCACGTTCTGGAGGACCGACATTCCTGCAAAGGGTCTCGTCAACTGGAAGGTCCTGGCGATGCCGATATGACAAATCCTGTGCGGCCTCAGGCCGGTCACATCCATACCGCCAAACGCGACCTTACCATGGTCAGGTTTGAGGAAGCCGCCGATGAGATTGAAGGAAGTTGTCTTGCCGGATCCGTTGGGGCCGATGAGTCCCAGTATCTCCCCTTCATGCACGGTCATGTTCAGATTCTTAACGGCCACCAGACCGCCAAATGCCTTTGAGAGGTTTATCACTTCAAGGATCGGCTTCATGGTTCCCCCTGTGTCCCTCTCTTTCGAAAACGCGTCATCAGGCCGATCAGTCCTCCCGGCAAGAAGAGGACGACAATGATAAAGAGGACACCAAAGACCAGAATATGCATGCCCATGGGAAGGTACAGGGAAAGCAGTTGTTGGAGCAAAACGAAAAAACATGATCCTATGACGGGGCCCAAGACCGTGCCAACCCCGCCTACGAAAACGATGATCACTGCATCGAAGGTCCACACCGGAGAAAAAAGGTGCCCTGGCTGGGCCGCGCTCGCATAGTAGGCGTAGATGCCGCCGGCCAGACCGGCCATGAAGGTACTCAGCAATAGGGCGAGGAGCTTGTAGTTCCGGGTATTGACCCCTGCCGCCTCAGCCGCGTCCTCATCTTCTCGGATGGACATGAGACCCAGGCCAAGCTTTGACCGGCTGATCCAAGAGACCAATCCGACCGCGATCGCTGCGATCCCGAGGCTTAGGTGATATCGGGGGATCAGGTTGTAGGTATCCAGAAGCCTTGAAGGGAGCACGCTGGCCCTTGGAAGCACCGTGTCAAAGATCGTCCTCAGGATTTCGGCGAGGACCAGGGTGCCGATTACAAAATAGACCCCTTTCAAGCGGAAGGCAGGAAAGCCGATAATGACGGCAAAGAGAGCGGCGGCAAGGGCGCCCGCCAAGAGAGCAAGGGGCAGAGGTAGACCATATAGCCACAGATAGCGAGCGCTCAAAGATCCTATGCCGAAAAAAGCGGCATGGCCCAGGTTCTGCTGGCCCGTAAACCCGCCGATGATATTCCAGCTCTGCGAAAGGGTAATGTAGAGCAGCGTAAAAGTGAGCCAGGTGATGACATCCGTCCTCTTGATGACCGCAGGGACAAAGGCCAGCAGAAGAAGCGTGATGCTGCTCACCATGATCAGTTTGCCTTTGCTCACCCGACAGGCCTCCTCACTCACCGCTTACCGAACAGTCCTTGGGGCCTGAACATGAGGATGAGCAGAAAGATCACCAAGCCCAGCGCCACGGCATAAGGCCCCATAAAAATAGCCCCCATCGCCTCCACGATCCCGAGGAGGAGCCCCGAGAAGAAGGCCCCTCCCACACTGCCGATCCCGGCCAAGACGACGACGATCAGGGCCTTCAGCGTCCATTCCATGCCCACGTCAGGGCTTAAGGCCTGCGTCAGGCCGATCAGCACCCCCGCTACTCCTGCAAGGGCGACGCCCAGGGAGAACATCACAAAGTAGGTGCGGTCCACGTTTATCCCCATGAGTTTGGCCGCCTTCCAGTTCTCACTTGTTCCCCGGACGGACTTACCCCAAAAGGTCCTGGTCAGAAAGAGGTGCAGGGCCAGGATGACCAGTGCGGCCACGAGGAGCCCGCCAAAGGGAACATAACCAATGCGTACGTTGAGAAGGGCAAAGGACTCTCCACTGTAGGGAGGGGTAATGGAGCGTATGTCCCCGGTCCATAAGAGCCTGGCGATTTGGGGGAATACGAGAAACAGACCGAAGCCGATGAGGAGGGAATTTTTCATTCTTTTTTCTTCCTGGAATCTGGCGATGGTGGAGAAGAGAAGCTTGTAAGAGAGGGCGCCAAGCAGAAACAGGGCGAGGGCGACCAGAGGCAGGCTCAGGAAAGGGTCGATGCGCAAAAGGGTCAGGAGCCAGAAGGCTATATATCCCCCCAGCATCAGGAATTCACCGTGGGCGATGTTCAGAATTTTCATGACCCCGAAGGTCAATGAGAGGCCGACTGCTGCAAGCCCATAGAGGGCGCCTATATTGATGCCGTTAACGATAGTCTGCGCTATGAGTTGACTGACCATTTGGATACCGTCCGGTCTCAGGCCGTGCCCAGGTAGGCACTCCTGACCCCCTCATCATTGACCAGATCTTTCGCCTCACCTTGCCTGGTCACCCGTCCGTTCTCAATCACGTAGGCCCTGTTCGCCAACCCCAAGGCCGCCTTCACATTCTGCTCCACCAGTAGAATACTCACGCCTGACTGATTGATCTCTTTGATAACCCTGAAAATGCTCTTTACGACCATGGGCGCAAGGCCGAGCGACGGCTCGTCACACATCAAGAGCTTCGGTAGGCCCATCAGGGCTCGACCTATGGCCAGCATCTGCTGCTCTCCCCCGCTCAGCGTGCCGGCCGTCTGTGTCTTGCGAGTTTCAAGGAGAGGAAAGAGATCAAAAACGAATTGGAACGTCTCGTGTCTGGTTTTCCGGCTATGAGGCGCAAATGCGCCGAGCTCCAAGTTCTCATGGACGCTCATGCCCCTGAAAATCCCTTTGTCTTCTGGGATCAGGCATAGACCCAATTCCACGATCTGGTGTGCCGGCTTGACATCCGTCCGCACCCCTTGAAAGTGGATGCTCCCCCTGGTCGGCGGGAGAAGACCGGCAATGGATTCCACGATGGTGGTTTTTCCGGCGCCGTTTGCTCCGATGAGAGAAACCAACTCCCCTTCGCCCACCTGGAGTGAGACCTGCCACAGGGCCTGAAGGTCTCCGTGAAAAACATCTATGTTCACTGCCTCAAGCACGATCGATCATCCCCGGCTCTGCTCCCGGCAAACAATGCAAAAAAGATTGGAGGGTCCCCTTTTATCTGAAGGAGGACCCTCCATCATGGACTGTGCCTATCTCTCAGACCACTTCGGCTGCAACTTCAGGGGAGATACGGGCACCTCTCTGCCGTACTTCTTGCCAAACTCGTTGGCGTAGACGATCTTTCGATCTCCGCCCATCCACTGGACGATCAC
This sequence comes from Pseudomonadota bacterium, assembly GCA_043806375.1. Taxonomy (GTDB): domain Bacteria; phylum Desulfobacterota; class DSM-4660; order Desulfatiglandales; family HGW-15; genus JAZDGZ01. The sequence continues at coordinate 3,815 of JAZDGZ010000327.1, forward strand.
GAGCACCTTATCCTCTGTATGACCCACATCGCTGAATTTGATGGGCCCTGAGACGGTCATCATGCCGGTCGCCTTCACAGCGTCCCTGACGGCTGTCCTGTCCAGGGTGCCCGCCTTCTCGATGGCGGCAAAAAGGACCTGGCCAGCGGAATAGGCGTTGCCGGCAACGAGATCCGGACCTTTGCCCGTCTTCTCTTTGAATTTGGCGATCATGAAATCGTTCTCCGGAAAGGTGTATTTGTCGCTCCACGCCACCGGCAGAGTCACGTAGTCGGACAGGGGGCCCAGGGCCGGCCCAAACCCGGCGCCTTCCGGGGCCCTCACAAAATGGACCAGCTTGGGATTGAAATCGAGCTCTTTCATCTGCTTCACAATCGCGGGGCCCTCCGGGGGAACAGGATAGGCAAGCAAGATCTCGGCCCCTGCCGCTTTAGCCCCCGTGATCATCGCGCTGAAGTCCTTGGTGCCGGCCTGGTATTTCTGGTGAAAGACGATGTCGAACCCTCCCTT
>JAZDGZ010000328.1:0-3473 GCA_043806375.1 Pseudomonadota bacterium
TGTGCTCATCTTCAGGCCCACGGGGATCCTGGGAGAGCGCCTGGCGGTGAAGAAGGCATAAAGAGGGGAGGAGGAGATGAGAGGGATAGTCTCTATCTGGCATCAAGGGATAAAGATCGGACTCATCGGCGGCGTCACGGCTGTGCTCCTGGCCCTGATCGGGATGGTGGAGGCCTTCGGCCAGCGGGACATCATCAGCGAGGTCGTCTCCATGGGCCACACCCTGCTGCTCCTGACGGGCGTATTCATGGGTTACCTGGCGGCTAAGCGGACAACCCTTCCCGGCTCGCTGTGGTCCATCCTCAACAGCCTTGTCTCGGGACTGATCGTGGGGGTCTTTCTGACGCTGCTCGTCCTTCTGGGGAACCTGGTCAATCTCCGGTCCATGTTCATCAATGCCTCGCCCGTTCTTTACAATATGCTCACCTTCGGCCACGGCCTTGGAGCGGGCGGGCTCCTGCTTCTCCTGGCAGGCGTCCTTTGCGGCCTCTTTTCCGCCCTCCTCTACCTTTCACCGCGTTCCCTTCGACGGGTCTTGATCACCTCCCTGAGCAGCGTGATCGTGGCAGGGGTGCTCCAGGACTTGATCCGTCCCACCCTCTCCGCCTGGGGGCCTTTGGCGGTGGTGAGTGATTGGCTCTTTGCAGCCAACGGCCTCTCCGTCCACGGCGCCGTAACCCTGTGCCTGCTGATCGCCTTTGTCCTTACCTTCTGGTTCCGCAAGAGAGAGGATATTCAAACGGGCTACAGAAGCCTGCCTGCCCGCCGGCAGCGGGTCCTACGGCTGAGCGGGTACATGGTCCTCGTCATCATTCTTCTTGTTCTTCCGCAGATCCTGGGCCTCTTCCTGAGTGAGGTCCTCACGATTGTCGGCCTCTATGTCCTCCTCGGTCTCGGGCTCAACATCGTCGTAGGGTATGCCGGTCTCCTGGACCTGGGGTACGTAGCCTTCTTCGCCATCGGGGCCTACGTGACGGCCATATTGACTTCACCCGAACTGGGTTTCTTCAGTCTTTCCTTCTGGGCAGCGCTTCCCTTCGCCATCAGCCTGGGGGTCCTCTCCGGGGTGCTCCTTGGCGTGCCTGTCCTCAAGATGCGCGGTGATTATCTGGCCATTGCAACCCTGGGATTCGGTGAGATCATCCGCATTCTCGTGCTCTCCGATTTCCTGCGGCCGTGGCTCGGAGGGGCCCAGGGGGTCGGTAAGATCCCCAAGCCCTCCATCGGGGGCGTGGAGTTTGCCGGGCCCCAACAGATTTACTATCTCATCCTTGCCGGCTGCCTGCTGGTCATCTTCATATCCCTGCGCCTGAGGGATTCCAGGCTGGGCCGCGCCTGGATGGCGGTGCGTGAGGACGAGGACGTGGCCCAGGCCATGGGAATCAATCTGGTGTCCACAAAGCTGCTCGCCTTTGCCACCGGCGCCGGCTTCTCGGCCCTGAGCGGCGCCATCTTCGCCACCAAGCTGAGTTCCGTGTACCCCCATAGCTTCAACGTGATGATCTCCATCAATATCATCTGCCTGATCATCGTGGGCGGCATGGGGAGCATTCCGGGCGTGATCGTGGGCGCTGCCGCCCTCGTGGGTCTGCCCGAACTCCTGAGGGAGTTTGCCGAGTATCGACTCCTGGTTTACGGCGCCGCCCTGGTGGCGATGATGCTCCTGAGGCCCGAGGGCCTCTGGCCGGAGGCGGTGCACCGCCGCGAGCTCCATGAGGAAGCATTTATCGACCACGAAACAGAATCGCCCATGGCTTCCGAACCGAGCATGTAGGAGAAACTATGGCCATTCTCACGGCACGGAAAACGACAAAGCGCTTCGGCGGACTGATCGCCGTGGACGAACTGGATCTTGAGATCAGAGAAAACAGCATCCACAGCATCATCGGACCCAACGGGGCGGGCAAGACCACTTTTTTCAACTGCGTGACCGGCTTTTACCGGCCCGAGTCCGGGGCGATCGCCTTCAACAAGCACTCCCTGGTCGGGCTTCTCCCGGATCAGGTCGTCCGTCTCGGCATCGCCCGGACCTATCAGAACATTCGTCTCTTCCCCAACCTGACCGCCATGGAGAACATCCTGGTGGGTCTGCACGGCCATCTGAGGGCGGGGTTTTTCGGCATTGTTCTGGCAACGCGCTCTACCCGCAAAGAAGAGGAGGAGGCGGCGGAAGAGTCCAGCCGTCTCCTCAAGTTCGTCAACCTGGCAGGGAAAGGGGATTTATTTGCAAAAAACCTCCCTTACGGCGATCAGAGGCGACTGGAGATCGCCAGGGCCCTGGCCGCCCGTCCCAAGCTCCTGCTCCTGGACGAGCCGACGGCAGGCATGAATCCGAGCGAGACGCAGGGGATGATGGACTTTATCCAGCATCTGAGGGATGAATTGGGCATCACGGTCCTCCTGATCGAGCACCAGATGAGGGTTGTGATGGGGATCTCCGAGACGGTGACCGTGCTGGACTACGGCAAGAAGATCGCCGAGGGCACGCCGGAGGAAATTCAGGGCAACCCCAAGGTCATTGAGGCTTACCTGGGGCGGGGGAGCGCGGCCGAAATGCACCGGACCATCAGGTAGCAGGAGTATCTACCATGGCAATGCTCGAAGTCGAACACATAAACACCTACTATGGACACATCCACGCCCTCAAGGACCTGTCGCTGCAAGTGGACAAGGGAGAGATCGTCACCCTGATCGGCGCGAACGGGGCCGGGAAGAGCACCACGCTCAATACCGTGAGCGGTTTGTTGCGACCGCGCCAGGGTTCCATTCGATTTGAAGGCGAAGAACTGACCCGCTATCGCGCCCACGAGATCGTGGCAAAGGGCGTTGTCCAGGTACCGGAAGGCCGGCGTATCTTCGGTCGGCTCACGGTCAACGAAAATCTGGAGATGGGGGCCTTTGCGTGCCGAGACCAGCAGCTGATCAAGACGAACCTGATACGGGTCTTCACACTCTTTCCCAGGCTGAAGGAACGGCGCTCTCAGGTGGCCGGCACACTCAGCGGCGGTGAACAGCAGATGCTGGCCATGGGGCGGGCCCTCATGGCCAATCCCAGGGTCCTCCTGTTGGACGAGCCTTCCATGGGTCTGGCGCCGGTTCTGGTGGACAGCATCTTTGATACGATCAGGCAGCTTCACGGCGGCGGGACGACCATCCTCCTGGTGGAGCAAAATGCACGCATGGCGCTGCAGATCGCGGGCCGGGGTTATGTCCTTCAAACAGGGGTGGTGGTGCTCAGCGACACGGCAGACAGTCTACGGCAGAATGAGATGGTGCGTAAGGCATACATGGGGGAAAACTAGTGTCAGGGTGCCTTATCCACGTCTTAGTGAGATTTCAAGAAGGGGGAGATCTATGAAGAGAGCCGTGCTGATGATCATTGGGGCCATATTGGGTTTGACCCTCTTGGGGGTTTCATCGAATGCAAGATCGGCCAAGCAGGATATTCCCTACCCGGATATTCCCAGGATGAG
>JAZDGZ010000329.1:0-5217 GCA_043806375.1 Pseudomonadota bacterium
AATTGGATAACGGGGTTTATCCTTCCACGGAACAGGGGATTCAGGCCCTCGTTGAGCTCCCAAGCGTCGGCGTCCTGCCCAGAAAATGGCGCGAAGGGGGTTACCTGGAGAAGGGCAAGGTTCCCTTGGACCCGTGGGACGTGGAGTATATTTACCTCTCCCCCGGCCTCCATGGAGATCTTGACCTCATATCCTACGGCGCTGACGGGCAGCCGGGGGGGGAGGACAACAACCGTGACATAAACAATTGGGAACTGGGGTAACATGATCTTGAATGGAGTTCCTGGGTTCCCGGACCAGAAGGGCTATACCTTCCTGGAACTCACTGTGGTCCTCCTGCTGATCGGACTGATCGTCGGGTTGGCGACCCCACGAATCCGCGACACCCTGCTTACAGACGACCTTAAGGGTTCAACGCGCACCATCATCGGCCTGGTCAAGGGATTGAGGGAGGAGGCGATCCGCGAGCAGAAGGACTATGCACTCCATTTCGATGTTGAATCCGACCGGTTCTGGGTCGATTCGTCCGCCATGACCGAGGAAGAACAGATCCAGGCCCGTGAAAAGGCATCCCATCTCCCCCCGGGCGTGCACATCAAGGATATCTGGTTCAGGACCAAGGGCAAGAAGATGACAGGGGAGACAGAGATACGTTTTGACAAAAAGGGATATGTCCCCCATTCTGTGATCCATCTCGGTTCAGAAGACGGGAGGGAATTTACGATTGAACTGAGTCCATTCTTGGGAAAGATCAAGGTCTTTGATAAATATGTCGATTTTGTTTCTTAGCAGGTTGCTGAAAAACGCCCATCTGCGGCGTTGCCCGCATACTTCGGCCTTTCGACGTACTTGCAGGTACGCCTCACTCCTCAGGATTTCGGGCGCCTTGCATCTGGACATTTTTGAGCAACCTGCAAAATATCGACTTTTTCAGCAGCCTGTTAGGAGGCTGCCGGGCGGGTTTACCCTTCTCGAGGTGATGGTGGCCATGGCGATCATAGCCGTCGCTTTGACGGCTGTCCTGGGTTCTCAATCCCAGAGCGTATCCCTGGCCGGCGAGGCGAGATTCAGCACCACCGCGGCCCTGCTGGCCCAGGCCAAGATGGCCGAGATGGAGGCGAAAAGACCGGAAGACGTGACCTCCGGCTCAGGGGATTTTGGAGAGGATTACCCGGGCTATGCCTGGGAAGTGAAGGTCGACAATGTGATGCTGGATGAACCCGAGAATGTGGGAGACCACCTGAAGCAAATCGATCTGGTCCTTTCCTGGGGTACAGAGGATCGATATAATTACCACCTGAGACGGTACCTCTTCTTGCCGAAGAAGAGGGGATAAGGACGTGAAAGAACGGGGTTTTACTCTCCTGGAGCTTCTCATCGCTATTTTCATCTTAGGGGTGGTCCTTTCCCTGGTCTATACGGCTTATACGGGGACCTTGCGGAACATCGGGGAGGTCGAATCTCGGGCTGAAATCTACCATATGGCGCGTATCGCCATGGAAAGGATGGTGGAGGATTTAGAGTCCGTATATGTCTCGCCCCAGGAGGGGGAGCCGGAAAGTGAAGAGGGTGCCCCACAGCCTTTGCGATTCGTGGGGGAGGCAAAGGAGATCGATAGCAGGCGCGCGGATACCCTTCGGTTCGCCTCCCAGGCCCACCTAGCCTTCGACGAGGATGGAAATGGGGGCGGCACCGCCGAAATCGTCTACTCGGTCAGAGAAGGGGACGCAGGAGACGGCCTTGTCCTTTATCGCTCCGACATCCCGATATTAATGGCCGGGGCGGGTGAAGAGACAGGGGGCTTGATGCTTTGCGACGGGCTTTATTCGATCCGGTTTATCTATTATGATGATCAAGGGGAGGAATACGACCACTGGGATTCTTCGGAAAGGACTTTCCAGGGTCGGCCACCCGCAAGGGTAGCCATTGAGCTGGCCTTTGTGGATCCTTCGGAGAAGGCCCCCTTGAAATTCCTCACCGGTGTGGCCCTCCCGGTGGGTCGAGGTGACGGCGGTGCGGCGGCTAAAAGATAATAGCGGGGTAGCCCTTATCCTGACCATTATGATCATCAGCCTGATCGTGGGGTTGACCCTTCAGTTTAACAGCGCCATGCGCTCGGAATTGCACGCCGCGGTGAATCTTCGGGACGGGGTCTGGCTCGGCTGTGTGGCAAGATCAGGGTTCGATTATGCCCAGGCGGTTCTTTTTGAGGACGCCTTGCAAGAGAAGCCTTATGATTCGCTCCACGAAGCCTGGGCCAATGCCGGGCTCCTTTCTCAGGGGGCGGGTTCCATGCTGGAGGAGGGGGGGATCGAGGTCCGGATCGAAGACCATTCCGGAAAGATCCAGATCAACCGTTTAGTCGACCAAAAGGGCGAATATGACCCCGTGCAGAAGGGAATCCTGACAAGGCTGTTGAGCCTCGAGCCCTTCGGCCTGGAGGCCGAAGAGGTGGGCAACATCATAGATGCCATCAAGGATTGGATTGACGCGGATAATGAGGTCACGGTATTTGGGGCGGAAAGCGCCTACTACAAGGCCTTGGAAAGACCTTATCCTTGCAGGAACATGCCCCTGGAATCCCTGGAGGAACTTCTCTTTGTCAGGGGGATCACGAGGGACCTTTTCTACGGGACAAAAAGGGGTCCCGGTATCTCCATGTACCTGAGCGTTTACGGGGACGGCAGAATCAACATCAATACCGCGGATCCTCTGGTGCTCATGACCCTTTCACCTCTCCTGGATGAGAAGATGGTCGAGGAGATGGCGGCCTATCGTGACGACAAAAAAAGGGACCTGAGCCTGCCTACCTGGTATAAGAGTGTTCCGGGGATGAGTTCTGAAGTCTCTATCGACAATATCATCACGACCTCGAGCCGTCACTTCGAGATCAGGGCGGAGGGGGTCAAGGGGGCCATGCGGAAGCGGGTAAGCGGTTTGGTGGAAAGGAAAGAGGGCACCCTCAAAATTCTATCTTGGAAGATGGAGTAAGACACTGTCATGCCAGGGAAGATTTTAGGCCTTGATTTTGGAGAAGATGCGCTCACGGCGGTGCAGATCAGGAGCGGGCTCAAGGGGCACGAGGTGATCGCGTGCGGCCGGGTCAGCCTCCTTCAGGGCGAGGGGCCTGATCCGGCCTTGAAGAGGCTCCGTGAACAAATGGACCTCAGGAGCGACACCTATCTGACCTCGATACCCGGCGACGAGGTCTCTTATCGGAACCTGGCGATGCCCTTTAATGAACCCAAGAAGATCAGGCAGACCCTTCCTTTTGAGATGGAAACGATGGTCCCCTTCCCCATCGAGGATCTGCTCGTCGATTTCACCATTTCCGATCGGTCCGATCATAGCGACATCCTGGCGGTTTCCGTCAGGAGCGCCCTGATCTCCGACTACCTGAGGGATCTGGGGCCTCACGGCATCGATCCCGAGGTCCTTGAAATCCGATGCGTCCCCATGGTTTCCTGGCTCCTGAGGCAGCCGGAGACCCCGGCCAACGGGCTACTCCTGGATATGGGGCTCAAAAAAAGGACCATGGTCCTTTTTCTAAAAGGGAGGATCGCCCTGATACGCACCTTCACCGCTGATGATGGCCCCATCGGGGAGGCCGATCTGAAGGGTTCAGATGGTGAACTCTCTGCCGACCCGGAGAGGATCGAATCTTCATTGGAGGGCTTTTGCACAGCCGTCCAGAATACGATTCACGCCTTCTCCTGGTTGAAAAAGACGGCGTTGCGGCCGGAAAAGGTATTCTTCACCGGGTTCTGGGCCCTTTACCCCGAAACGGGAAGCCTCCTTGGCCGGTTTTTGAATATGCCGGCAGAACAGGTCAATGTGCGCCGGGATCGGCGGGTTCGCATGGCGGAGAGCATTGCAAAGGTGTGGAGACCCCCTCTGATGGATCATGCCCTCGCCATTGCCCTACGGGAGGACAAGCGCGGGCAGGGTTTCAATTTCAGAAGGGACGAATTCGAGGTCAAGAGACATTACCTGGGTCCCATTAAGGAGATCCGAAAGGCGGCCCTCATGCTGGCCGTCGTCCTATGTTTTATAGCCCTTGACCTGGGTGTGGACTATTATGGCCTGAAAAAGAGGTACACGGTGCTGGATCAGAATATCGCCGAGGTCTTCAGAAAGACATTCCCTGAAATCAAGCGGGTCGTGGACCCGGTGCAGCAGATGAAGGTAAAGATCAATGAAGCCCAAAAGTCTTCCTTCATGGCGCCGGGGCTTGAGTCAGACCAGAGGGTGATCGACCTTTTAAGGGAGATCTCGCAGCGGGTTCCCAAATCGATGGACGTGCATGTCACCAGGATGGCGGTCGATCCGGAGACGATGCAGGTCAGCGGCGACACCGACACATTCAACACCGTGGACAGCCTGAAGGGGAGACTGGAACCCTCACCCTATTTCAGCGCCGTGACCATCAGTTCTGCCAACCTGGATAGATCCGGGAAAAGGGTGCAATTCGATTTGAAATTGCAGCGGGCGAAGTAGCCGTGTTTCACCACAGAGGCACGGAGGACACAGAGAGGAAGATTAATTTTTCGTCTATCGGGAGATACCGATAGACGAAAATAACCTCGCCGAAGGCGGGAAACAAAAAGTTCGCACTGTGTCCTCTGTGTCTCCGTGGTGAAAATGTTATTTTGACAAGCATGATGCGTTCGTAAAAAGTCCTACACCGGCATTCCGTTCATGGTTCGATACCTCACCACGAACGGAAAATCAGATACTTACGGTTGCTTTTAACCGTTCGCCCTGAGGTTTACCCGCCTACGGCGGCGCCAGAGGCGACCAGGGTATCGAAGGGTGAACGGGGCTTTTTACGAATGCATCAAGCATGAATCTTCACCGAAGACACCAATCAGATCAAGGTGACTCGCAATGAATTCTATCCATATTGGACGGTACTGGGCAAAGGGGTAAGGCATGAAACTCGCAAAAAGGGAGAAATTTTTTGTGACCATCGCGGCCTGTCTTATAGGGGGCTTCTTCCTGTTCCAGTTCCTCGTCGCCCCCTTTTTTGAGAAGAGAGATCGTCTTCAAAGGGGGATCCAGGTCAAAGAGGAAGGGCAGGCGGAGATCCTGAGGTTGAGCGCCGAATATAAGAACCTTCAAAAGGGTTCTCAGAACATGGAGCGGTTGCTTGCCAAGCGGGATAAGGGATTCACGCTCTTTGCCTTTCTGGAAAAGGCGGCGGGAGACTGCGGCGTC
>JAZDGZ010000330.1:0-10320 GCA_043806375.1 Pseudomonadota bacterium
GCAGTTCATGATCCTGGTCGAAGACTCGGACCGCAGCCAGTTGACCGGGAGCAGTTCTTCCGGTAAATTTGGGTCGAGATAGGGCAATCTGCGATAATCATCAATCAGCTTGAACCTTTCCACAAAATAATCGCTCGGTTCAATCGTGTCACCGTTGTTTATCCGGTCCTGTACAACCCGCCATATCCGGCGAAAACTGCCCAACAATGGCTAAATGCCGGAAAATGAAAAAGGGGCCTTAGCAAATCTAAGGCCCCTTGTCATAACGCCTTTTTAGGTTGGTGCCGAAGGGGAGACTTGAACTCCCACGAGGAAACCCTCACTAGACCCTGAACCTAGCGCGTCTACCAGTTCCGCCACTTCGGCAATGAAATAGGGTTGATCTTTTGGTTCAAATATTTATATTATAGCGCCCATGTTGTCAACACCATAATTTTAGACGAACCGGCCTGAAATGGCCACGACTATTAATGATATGCAAAGGCCTCCTTTGAGGAGAACAGCGTTTATATATGAATGTGATTCGAGACCTGGACTTCCTCCAAAAAAGCCCTCTTCTAAAACCGGTTTTGACCATTGGGAACTTTGATGGCGTCCACAGGGGCCATTTGGACCTCTTTGAAAAGGTAAAGGAAAGGGCGAAGGCCATCGGTGGACAATCCGCGGTGATGACCTTCGAACCCCACCCCATCAAGGTCGTAAAGCCCGGAAACGGCCCTCCCCTGATCACCCTGACAGACCAAAAACTTGAGCTCATCTGGAAGGCCGGGGTTGAGGTCCTGATCTGTATCCCCTTTACCCTTGAATTTGCCGCTGTCTCGGCCCAGGATTTTGTCAAAGATATTCTTGTGGACAAGATCGGGATAAGGGAGATCGTGGTCGGCCACGATTACACCTTTGGCCATAATCGGGAAGGAAACATCCCTCTTCTCCAGCGCATGGGAGATACCCTGGGTTTCACGGTCCACATTGTGGGACCGGTCCAGATCGGGGATACCTTGGTATCGAGCACCTCGATCAGGAAACTTGTTCAGGAGGGGCACCTCCAGGAGGCGAAAAGGCTGCTGGGGAGGGATTATCAGATCCAGGGGACAGTGATCAGAGGGCAGAACAGGGGGGCGAGACTCCTCGGTTTCCCCACAGCCAATTTAGAGCTCGTGGACGAGCTTTTTCCCAAGGCCGGCGTGTACGCCGTGACCGTCGTCATTGAAGGCAAAAGCCATAAGGGCGTAACCAATATCGGATACAACCCGACCTTTGGCCACAATCTCTTTACCGTCGAGACCCACGTCCTTGACTTTTCAGATGATCTCTTAGGAAAAAGCATCAGGGTCAATTTCGTGGAGCGACTCAGGGACGAAAAATCCTTTGAGAACATCAAGGCGCTTTCGGAGCAAATAAGGCAAGACATTCAGCTGGCACGACGACTACTTGGAACTCTTGAGGCAGGCTAACGGGTTGACCAGATCAGCAAACTGGAAGCTTTGGCTCGGGTTACTCATCAGTGCCCTCTTTATATATCTGGCCCTTCGGCAGGTGGATTCTTCAAGGATGTGGGTCGTCATCAGGTCTGCCGATCCCCTGCTCTTCGGCATCGTCATTTTGATCACCCTCTTTCAGTATGTCATAAGGGCATGGCGTTGGGCCATCCTTCTGGAGCCCATCAAGAGGACAAGCTTTCTTAATCGACTTCATTCCGTCATCATCGGCTTCGCCGCCAACTGCATTTTTCCGGCCAGGTTGGGAGAGTTCATCAGGGCGAATTATCTCGGCCAGGCAGAGAAAATCAGCGGCAGCTCAACCTTTGGGACCATCGTTGTTGAAAGGCTTTTTGACGGTTTCACCCTCCTCTTGATCTTGCTGATTGGTCTGCTGGGTACCACATTCCCGCCTGAGTGGCGCTCCGTATCTGCAAGCCTGCGGGCCACCGGATTGATCTTGTTCGGTTTTTACATTCTCCTCATCATCTTTTTGGTGGGCTTTAAATATAAGGCCAAACTTTCTTTGAACCTCATTGATCGCCTTCTCTTCCTTCTGCCCCGCCCCCTTCGTTCCAGAATCATCAACATCATTTGGAACTTCAGCCTCGGCCTCGTCCTCGTAAGGGACCCTCGCGGATGGGTCTTGGCGGTCTTCTACTCCTTTCTCCTGTGGTTTTCATCCCTTGTCCAGATCCAATTGGTGGAACACGCCATCGGGTTGAGGCTTCCCATGGTCGTCCCTTTTCTGGTCATGGCCATGGCCTCCTTTGGCGTCATGATTCCTTCGGCCCCGGGTTTTATCGGGACCTTTCATCTCTCGGTTCAATATGCCTTCCTTTTCTATGGTGTAGCCAAAGAGGAGGCCCTTTCGGCAGCCATACTCTGGCACGGCGCCTTTTTCTTCCCCACCCTCCTGGTTGGGTTATTCTCTTTCCTGCTTCTGCAAACCTCCTTTTCCAGCATCTCCCATCAACCCGGTGCGTTTGAAAAAGAACATGTTTCAGAACCATAGCGGCGCGCGGGCGGGGATCCTTTTGTTCGAAAATTTGTTTTTCCTTTCAGGCCACTTTCATTCAAAATAGAGGTGAAAAGGGGGTTCTTTTGGGTGATAAAAAATGGCAGGAAACATCCATTAAGACACGACGCACGGCCCACCTGGACACGGTGTAATAGCTGCCCTTCCGTGGTGAAAAGGCTGGATCTTAATTATTTCGGCTCCCATGGAGCAAATAACGAAATGAGTTGCCATCGCGAATTTGTGGTGGTAAATTCACCTCATATTTGTCAAGCGGAGGCATAAGATGGAAAAAGTGGATGATTTGATCGGCCGGCATGCGCCTATGAATCGCCGGTCTTTCTTGAAATTATCAGGTTTGCTGGGGCTTGGCGCGACGGCAGTCGGTATTATCCCGGCAAAGGCCGAAGCCGTGAGGTTCGACAAAAAGACGACAAAGGTCTCCACAACCAGGCTGGCCATGGGCACCTTTGTCTCTATGACCCTCATTCACCCCTCAAAAGATGAGGCCGAGGAGGCCATGGGTCGGGCCTTCAATGAGATCGACCGGCTGTCGGGGGTGCTGAGCCGCTTCGACGCAGCAACGGCCGTCGCTCTACTCAACAAAGAGGGCTATGTAAAGGACCTTCCTGAGGAGGTCATTCAGGTGGTCTCCAGGTCCCTATACTATCACAAGGTGAGCGGGGGCAATTTTGATATTACCGTCAAGCCCGTGGTCGACCTATTCAGGGAAGGGATCGAGGGGGAGAAAAAGAGCTTACCGACGGAGAAGGAAATCACGGAACTTCTCAAGCTGGTCGGGTCGGATAAGATCGAACTGAGGGGAAGGTCCATCCACTTTACGAGGCCTGGTATGGGAATCACCCTGGACGGTATCGCCAAGGGGTTCATTGTCGACAGGGCCTCTCAAATTCTCGATGGGCACAAGATCGAAAACCATCTCATCAACGCGGGCGGTGATATCAGGACCAAAGGGACAAAGGGGGACAACAGGCGCTGGACCGTGGCCATCCAGGATCCCCTAAAGAAAAACAACTATCCTGACATTATCCACATGAGGGATGGAGCCATAGCGACTTCCGGCAATTATGAGGTCTATTACGATCGTGAAAAGATGTTTCACCATATCGTAAATCCGCGAACAGGGCTGTCTCCGCGCCTGACGACCAGTGTTTCCGTGATCGCCAATACGACCATGGAGGCTGATGCCCTTTCAACCAGTGTCTTTGTCATGAATCCCTCCGAGGGGGCCCGATTCGTGGACACCCTCCCGAGTTGCGAATGCCTTATTATGGCCGATGACGGGACCCTGACGAAATCGAAGGGCTGGAAGAGCCGGGCCATATAGACCGTTCCATCTCCCGAAGAAGCGGCGAAAATGTCCGGGGGTTCATGGCTGAAATCGGAATGCCCTCGAAGGCCGCGGACAAGGAGGCCGCTTCTCCGGGGTGCAGACGGTCGCACTTGTTCAGCACGAGGAGGGTGGGGAACCTGTCCAGGTGCAGCTTGCGTAGAATCCCCTTGACCGCTTCTATCTGTGCTTCCATGCGCGGGCTGCTCGCGTCAACGACATGGAGCATCAGATCCGCGTCCTGAAGCTCTTCAAGGGTTGCCGCAAAGGCCTCCATCAAGTCCTCGGGAAGATCCCTGATAAATCCCACCGTATCCGTGATAATGACCTCCCGCTCGCGGGGGAACCTCAGGCGGCGGCTACTCGGGTCCAGGGTTTCAAAAAGGCGATCCTCTACATTCACATGACTGCGGGTCAAGCTGTTGAGGAGGGTCGATTTACCCGCATTCGTGTACCCCACGATCGAAATGACGGGCATCCTCTTTGCGTTCCGCAGCTTGCGCCGGTCCTCCCTTTGCCGCTTTATCTGCGTCAATTCCCGATTCAGTCTGCCGATGCGGTCTCTGGCGCGTCGCCGGTTGATTTCAAGCTTGGTCTCTCCGGGACCCCTTCCCCCGATGCCTCCGGTCAGCCGTGACATGGCCGTATTCTTCGTTGCGAGCCTGGGAAGGAGGTACTTCAGTTGGGCCAGTTCCACCTGAATTTTGCCCTCCCTCGTGACCGCCCTCCTGGCAAAGATGTCGAGGATGAGCTGGCTCCGGTCGATGATCTTCAGTTCCGTCGCATCCGTCAGGCTCCTGACCTGGGCGGGGGTCAGTTCGTTATCAAAGATCAGGAGGTCGGAACCGGTCTGAAGGCATCTAAGGACCAGCTCGCTCAACTTGCCCTTGCCTATCAAGAAACGGGGGTTGGCCTTATGGACGTTTTGGGCCACCACATCCACCACCACCAGGTTGTTGGAAAGGGCAAGTTCGCGCAGTTCTTCAAGGGATTCCTTGACCTTCCACGACCGACCCGTGGTTACCCCAACCAGAACGGCTTTCTCCCGTTTCTCCAGGGCGCGACCGGCTCCCGCCCTGGCCAGTTCATCCTCAAGGGACTTTATCAACCCGTGAAAGTCGACATCCAATTGCCCTATGTCGGGGACCTGTACGACGCTCCAGCCCTCACCCCCGCTATTCTCCGGCAGGATATGGGCATATTCAATGGGGCCTGGAATGCCGTTTTCTCCTACCTGGATACACACCATGAGATCGAGACCGAGGAGGACCAAGTCAGTGAGGTCCTCTCTGGAAAGGGCCTCGCCGTTCAGATGGGTATGGATACACCTCAGGCCCTTGAGACGCCCCGCACCCAGACGGTATCTCCCGAGGTCGGGAATCAGGATGCGCTTCTCATCCCCCACCACGACAAGGGCGACCTCGCCGCCGCGCGTGATCAGCAGGGCAACCTGTCTCTCTATCTCAAAGGAAATGGCGGAGACCTGACGGCACAGTTCTCGGGCTATGATTTCGTGGCCGGACAATCTTCGGCGGGTGATCTTCTGAAGGGCCTTTAGATGGCTGGCCTTAAGGCCGCCTGTTTTGCCGTATATCTCTATAACTCGTGCCTCGATTGAAGGAAATCGATGACCTTGCCCATATGACGTGGTGGGAGGAAGACCCCTAGAAGGGCCCAACGCGATGGTTGTCCATCAAACATAAATTCGAATATCGAAGCACGAAACTCGAAACAACTTCAAATGTCGGGACGATTTAATGATCATTAAAACTGCTAATGGTCGTAACGGTCCTCTTCCGCATAGTCTCTGAAGCGGGTCAACTCCTTTTGAAACGTCAGTTTGAAAAAACCTGTCGGCCCGTTCCTCTGTTTGGCGATAATGATTTCCGCTAGGTTCCGATTTTCGTCTGACACGGGGTGATACAACTCATCCCTATAGATGAAAGCGATGACGTCCGCGTCCTGCTCAATGGCCCCGCTCTCCCTCAGGTCGGCAAGCTGGGGTTTCTTATTGGGACGGTCTTCGACCTTTCTATTCAATTGGGAGAGGGCCATGACCGGCACATCGAGATCCTTCGCCAGGGCCTTCAATGACCTGGATATCTCGGAAATCTCCATCTGACGCGATTCGGCCGACCTTCTGCCCTGGATCAACTGCAAATAATCAACGATGATAAGGGCCAACTCCATCTTCTTTCTGAGCCTTCTGCACTTTGCCTTCATATCAAGGACACTCAGCCACGAGGTATCGTCGATAAAAATGGGCAGTTCGGAGAGGTGATTGGCCGACTCTGTCAGTTTCATCCAGTCCGTGTCTCTCAGGAATCCGGTCCTCAGTTTGGTTGCGTCTATGCCTGCATGGAAGCCGAGCAATCTCATGCCGAGTTGCATCTTTGACATCTCCAAAGAAAAGACGGCCACCCCTTTTCCGGTCTCCTCGGCGGCATTATAGCCGATGTTGAGGGCCAGTGCGGTCTTTCCCATGCTGGGCCTTCCTGCCACGATGATGAGCTCTGAGGGTTGCAAGCCCGCCGTGTAACGATCGAAGTCCTTGAAGCCCGAGGGCACCCCGGTTATGAAGCCTTCGCGCTCCGCGACGCTTTCGAGTTTCTTGAAGCTGCCCCTGACGATGTCTTCCATGCTGGAAAAGCTCTCGCCGATCTTGTCCTCCGCGATATCGAAGATCGACTGTTCAGCCATATCCAAAAGCTCATCCGTCTTCTGCCAGGAACCGAAGCAGGAATCCGAAATAACGGAGCATTGATTGATCAGCTTTCTGCGAACGGAGAGATCTCTGACGATTTCTGCATGATAGACGATTCCGGCTGAAGTGGATATGGCATCCACGAGAGAGGCCAGGTATTCGGTGCCCCCCACCTTCTCCAACAGGCTTTTCTCTTTGAGATATTGAGACAGGGTGATGAGGTCGACAGGTTCGTTCTTATTGTAGAGTTCAATCATCCCCTCAAATAGATGGATGTGCGATTCCCGGTAGAAATCGTCGCCTGAAAGGATGTCAACGACCTGGTTCATGGCGTCATTGTTGATGAGAATACCGGCCAGGATGGCCTGCTCCGCCTCGATATTCTGAGGGGGGACCTTGAGCGGAGCTGAAATGACTTTTTCTCTTGCCTGCGCCATGGAAAACCTGTTTACTACGGGACCCTTCGGTCATCTTTCAACGGGGCGCCTCTTGATTGACCCGGCCCGGTTTCAAAAGGTCTTCCCCTTCGCCGAACGACCGACGGCTGAACCCTTGCCGAAAACCCCACACTGTCCGTCCTTCGGGCCATGGGGTTTATGCCTTCTGCTCTTCCGGGACGACAATGACCTTTATCTTCCCTGTCACCTGCGGGTGCAGTTTCACGTGGACGGCATGCTCACCCAAGGTTTTGATGGGCTTATCCAGGGTTATCTTTCTGCGATCGATGTTGACGCCCTGCCTTTCCAGCTCGGCCGCAATATCCATCGTGGTCACAGACCCGTACAATTTATCCTCCTCACCTACCTTCTGTGAAACGGTGATAACGAGGTCGGCCATTCTCTTTTTGACATTCTCGGCATCTTCCTTGACCTTTATCTTCTTGACTTCAATCTTGCTCCTCAGCTTCTCCAGGAGCTTGATATTCTGATCCGTGGCCGTTACGGCAAAACCCTGGGGAATCAGGTAATTCCTGCCATAGCCTTTTGCCACGTCAAAAATCTCACCTGCAAGTCCTAAGGCATCCATATCCTTTGTTAAAATGATCTTCATAAACCATCCTCCATGCTACTCTTATGCTCTTTTCTGCTGCCAATCTTCCTGAAATCGACCCACTGGTCAAAAATGCCTGCCAAGGCCAATCCAACCACGAAAATCTGCTGGAAAACGATCAGGAAATAAACCCCGAACCTGATCCAAAAGGGCACGCGATATTTATTCAGATAAAATAATACGATTGAGAACCCTTGAAAGGCATATATCGCCAACATGACGATCAGGACGTTCACGGTCACCAATCTTATACCACCGATCGGCAGAAATAAAGAAAAACCGGCGGCGATGAGGCCCCAAACCATGTGTTCCGGCACCCGCCATCGGTCCGTGGGACCGAAGTCCGGATATGGCAGGTTTCCCAGACGAAACAAGGGCTTGCTGGCAATCACGTTAAACCAGACGATAAACCCGGTTCCCAGGATCACCAGGGCCGGGTATATCTTCATCATGATATTCGCCACTATCTTGATATATTCCTGCAATTGTAAGAGCCTTTCCTGGTCCACATCCTTGTTCTCATAGATAAGAAAGGCCGCTCTCAAATTGCTCTGTAAATAGTTCGAGACCAACTCAAAGACCCCTACCCCCTGAAAAAGGCTGATCAGGATCAGGATGGTGAACCCGATGATAAGCATCAGACCGGTGCCCCAGAATATGGTTCGACCAATCGCAAATCGACGTTTGAAGATCTCGGAAATGATAAGTCCCAGGAGGCCAAACTCGATACTGAGAAAGATGACTTGCGGATGTCCTGACAAATTGCCGATGAGACCCACCATCAGGATGGTGATGATGACCGCCTTCACCCCCTGCGAAAGGCCTTCCTTCGTGGCGTAGAAAAGAAATGGCAAGGGCGCCAGTACGCTCAAAAAAGGGCCAAAAAAAGGGACCCATGTCGAGGCCAAGAGCAAAACGGTGGCCGTGCAGACACACGCCAAGAGTTCATTAGTTTTCATGGGCTCTTTTGAAAATGCAGTCCTGTAGCACTTCAAAGGCCTGCCCTTTGGCGATCAAAAAATCCCCAATCAAGGTTATCTCAGCGTCGACGTGGTGAATGGTAAGAGAGCGATATTCCTTGCTCTTTTTAAGGCCACGGTGAGGATCCTTTGATGTTTGGCACAGTTGCCCGATATGCGTCTCGGCACGATTTTACCACGTTCCGTCGTAAACAGTCTGAGATTCTTTACATCCTTATAATCGATAACAAGGCTGCTATCGGCACAGAACCGACAAACCTTCCGTCTGTGATAGGTCATCTTGCGTCTGCTCTTGTCATACATCGCTTTTCACCTCTTCTTCCTTCAATACCTCTCCCTTTTCCTGACCGCCGTCAACGCCCTTACTCCCTTGATCCTCCTCCGGAACGCTCTTCTTACGGGCTTCCGTCTCCTTGAGGAGCAATTCCTGCGGGTCCACATCGTCGGCCAGCTTCACGGTCTGGTATAGAAGCACCCTGTCATCGAGCTTGAGTTCCCTTTCAAGTTCAGCCGTTACTCCGGGTTCGCCGCAGTAATTAAGAAGGACATAGGCTCCCTTGTCAGACTTTCCAACCCGGTAAGCCAGCCTCTGGGTTCCCCACTCTTCCAATCTGATGGGAACGCTTTTCTGTTTCGCCACCAGCTCGCTGAACTTCTTAACGACCCCCTTGTAATCCTCTTCAGTTACTCCGGGATTAATGATAAAGATAGTCTCGTAATGCCTCATGATTATGCTCTCCTTTCGGGCATTCTCCCCTTGCGGGTCATTCTGGTCCCGCTACGTGACCAAAGGCATCTTCCTTTGATCGAACGGAACAAGGAGAAAAAAATTAAAAAATTTTTTACCTCGGATTCCTTTTCTTGTCAACCACTTTTATTCGTGATAACAGAAACAGCGCAGAGGCCGGCGGGAGATTGCCCTTCCCCGAAGCGAGACAGGGCACTGTGAAGGTCCTTCCGAGAGAGTATACGAACCATTTTCAGTAAAAGGAGCGCCAGGACCATGTGGAAAAAGGAGATGGAGGTCGGCCGCCATGCCGCCCGGGAAGCCGGAAAGATCCTGACCTCACTATTCGGCCGCGTCAAGGAGATCAAAAAAAAAGGGGAAATCGATCTCGTGACTGAGGCAGATATACGGGCTGAGAAGAAGATCCTTGAAGTCCTCACGGAACACTTTCCCCAAGACAGCATACTCACCGAAGAGAGCGGCGAACATCGCCATCGGCCCGACAGGGTCTGGCTGATTGATCCCCTGGACGGCACCACCAATTTCGCCCACGCCCTTCCCTTTTTCGCCGTCTCCATCGCCCTGGAAGTGGAAAAAGAGCTGGTCTTGGGCATCATTTACAATCCTCACATGGATGAACTTTTTGGCGCCGTAAAGGGGGAAGGGGCCTTTCGCAACGGAAGCCCCATAAGAGTCTCCAAGACGGAGAAGATCGGCGACGCCCTCCTCATTACAGGATTCCCCTATGACGTCCGCGAGAATCCGGACGGCATCACCCTCCGTTTCAAGAAAATGCTCACCCTGGCGCAGGGGGTGCGCAGGCTGGGATCTGCAGCCCTCGATCTCGCCTATGTCGCGGCCGGGATCTTTGACGGTTACTGGGAAGAGAGACTCCACCCCTGGGATATGGCCGCGGGGGCAGTCCTGGTCCGGGAGGCGGGAGGCCAGGTCAGCGATTACAAAGGAAATCCCTTCTCCCCCTATGGAAAGACCATCATCGCCTCCAACGGTC
>JAZDGZ010000331.1:0-3967 GCA_043806375.1 Pseudomonadota bacterium
CTGAAGACGCCATACTAGAGCCTCCTCTCGCTGGGGTCAAGGGAGGGGTGCGTCTTGAGATACTCGAGGCGGTTTAGCCCGTTGATGTAAGCCTTCGCGCTCGCTATAAAGATGTCAGGGTCGGCCCCTTTGCCCAAGGCCACGTGACCGTCCTCCTGGAGGCGCACCGTGACCTCGCCCTGCGCATCGGTCCCCCCGCTGATGGCGGTGATCGTGAAGCGGATCAGTTTCGATTGGGTGCGGATCATCTTGCCTATGGTGTTGAAAGTGGCATCAATGGGCCCGACGCCGAACCCGGCCCCCTGGGCCTCCTCCCCGTCGATTTTTAATTTCACCGTTGCGGTAGGGACCGCGACGGTGCCGGTGACGACGTGTAGGTATTCCAACTTGTACTTATCCGGCACCCGAAGGATCTCTTCGGCCACCAAGGCCTCCAGATCTTCGTCGAGAACCTCCTTCTTCTTGTCCGCCAGGTCCTTGAACCTCTTGAAGAGACGGTTCAACTCTTCCTCTTTCAGTTCATAGCCCAGGTCGGCAAGTCTCTTTTTTAACGCGTGCCTGCCCGAGTGTTTACCCAGAACCAGTTTGTTCGACGAAAGGCCGATCACCTCCGGTTCCATGATCTCGTAGGTCATCCTGTTCTTTAGAACGCCGTCCTGATGGATCCCGGACTCATGGGCAAAGGCATTCGCCCCCACGACGGCCTTGTTCGGTTGTACCACGAGGCCCGTTATCATGCTCACGAGCCTGCTGGTGGGATAGATCTCCCGGGTTTTAATTCCTGTAGTGAACCCCAGGTATTCCTTGCGCGTGTAGAGGCTCATCACGATCTCTTCCAAAGAGGTATTTCCGGCCCTCTCGCCAATCCCATTGACGGTCACTTCCGCCTGACGCGCCCCCGCCCTGATGCCCGCCAGGGTGTTGGCTGTGGCAAGGCCCAGGTCGTTATGACAATGAACGCTGAGGATGACCTTGTCCATCCCCGGGGTATGTTTGCGCACGTACGAGACGAGCTCGCCGAATTCATCGGGCATGGCATACCCTACGGTGTCGGGGAGGTTGAGGGTGGTTGCCCCTGCCTTGATCACCTCTTCAAACATGCGACAGAGAAAATCCGGGTCGCTCCGGGACCCGTCTTCCGTGGAAAACTCAATGTTATCCGTGAAGTTCTTGGCATACCTGACCGAATCGCCCGCCGCCTTAAGGACCTCTTCACGGCTCATCTTCAGCTTGTGTTCCAGATGAAGATCCGAGGCGGCAATAACGATATGGAGTCTCGGGTGTGCCGCTCCGCTGATTGCTCCCCAGGCCTTATCAATGTCCTCCTTGGAGGCCCTGGCAAGGGCGGCGATCTGGATATTTCGGATCTTCTCCGAAACGAGCTTCACCGCCTCAAAATCACCCTCCGAGGCGGCCGGAAAGCCTGCTTCAATGACGTCCACGCCCAGCCGTTCCAATTGGATGGCCAGGCGCAGCTTCTCGGCAGTATTCATGGCTGCACCCGGTGATTGTTCACCGTCTCTCAGGGTCGTATCAAAAATAATGATCTGGTCTGACATGGTTCGCATAACCTCCGTCCTGATATCTTATAGGATCCAGCTTTTTCTTGGTCGCCTGACGTGGAACTGAGACTTTACCCCATAAGGACCCTCCGCAGACTCCCCTTTTTCGGGGAAGCTGCGTCATTTTCTCCCAACCGTGATCTTTTTCTCTTTTCATTTCTTTCTTCCATTTAAGGATCTTGAAAGCTTCAACTGGACACTATCTACAAGGGCCTGCCAGCTCGCCTCGATAACGTTTTCAGACACACCGATGGTGGACCAGATCTCACGAGAGTCCCTGGATTCGATCTGGACCCGCACCTTGGCCGCTGTCCCTTCGCTGCCGTCGATCACGCGGACCTTGAAGTCGACCAGCTTCATCTCGTCGATCTCCGGGAAAAACTTTCTCAGGGCCTTCCTCAAGGCATTATCCAGGGCGTTCACAGGGCCATCCCCCTCAGCCGCAGTAATCTCGTTGTCATTGCCTACGGAAATCTTGATGGTGGCCTGGGAAGAGCTCGGGCCGGATCCGTTCTTGTCCATCGTCACCCTAAACGACTCCAGCCTGAAGGGCTCCACAAACTGACCCGTCCCCTTCTTGATCAAAAGCTCCAGTGACCCCTCAGCCGCGTCAAACTGAAACCCCTGATCCTCGAGCCTTTTGATCTCCTGGACGATCTCCTCGGTGCCATACCCATTTCCCCCCACCTCGATGCCCATCTCTTGAGCCTTGTAGAGGATGTTGCTCTTGCCGGAGAGGTCCGAAACCAGAACCCTTCGGCGGTTGCCCACCTTTTCGGGTTCAATATGTTCATAGGCGGCAGGATCCTTGAGTATGGCGCTCACATGGACCCCCCCTTTATGCGCAAAGGCGCTGTTCCCGACAAAGGGGCGGTGATTGAGTGGGGGCACATTGGCCACCTCGCTCACGAAGCGCGACAATTCCGTCAGCCTCGACAGCTTCTCAGAAGCGAGGCACTGGTATCCCATCTTGGCCTGAAGATTCCCGATGGTGCTGATCAAATCCGTATTTCCGCAACGCTCGCCATATCCGTTGATCGTCCCTTGAACCATGGTGGCCCCTGACTGAACAGCCACCAGTGAATTGGCAAGCGACAATCCGCAGTCGTTATGGGCATGGATTCCGACGGGCAAAGGGATATGGGGCATCACTTCCTCCATGATAGCGCGGATCTCATGAGGCAAGGTTCCCCCGTTGGTGTCGCACAAGACAATGATCTCGGCCCCACCTTTTACGGCAGCCCCCACCGTCCTGAGGGCATAGGCCGGATTTCTTTTGTAGCCGTCGAAAAAGTGTTCAGCATCATAAATCACCCGCCGACCCTTCTCCTTCAGGTAAGCCAAGGTCTCCTCTATCATGGCCAGATTTTCATCCAGGGAGGCCTCGAGAATCTTGGATACATGGAGATCCCAGCTCTTTCCAAAGATGGTGAGGGTTTCAACTTCTGTCTCGAGAAGGGCCTTGATGTTTGCATCGTCCTGCGGGCGGGTTGTGGGGCGACGTGTGCTGCCGAAGGCCGTGAGGCGTGTGTGACTGAAATTCGTCTTCTGGGCCATTTTGAAAAACCGCGCATCCTTTGGATTGGAGCCCGGCCATCCTCCCTCCACAAAGTGGATGCCGAATTCATCCAGCTTTCTGTAAATCCTCAACTTGTCCTCCGCCGAGAGGCTCACCTGTTCCCCCTGGGTCCCATCCCGGAGCGTCGTATCATAAAGGGTGATCTGCTTTGTCATGATTCATCTCCGAATCTTAAAAAAAAACCGTTATCAGGTGGTCCTGATAACGGTTTTTAATGGAGCTCTTTCGAATCACTATGCCATTATCAGGCTCGGGCGTTTAAGGTCAACGACCCAAAGTAGGAGCAATAGAGGTAGTAGGACCCCTATTGCGTTGGTAATGGCGATAATGTTTCGAAAAAGTTCCATAACAAATCTTAGTGGGTTATAAAAATATTTGCACAAATTAAACCATAGCCAGGGCCCTGTCAAGCTTTTTCTTTTGCCTGCCCCAAGGATTTCCTCGCTTCAGGGGCCAAGAATCCCCGGGCAGCTTATTGCAGCCCCCTCTCGACCCAAGGGAAATGAGTAAATATCCGACCCCAGAGGGGCCGGCTTTGGTCTATGCCCAGAGGGCATGATTTACGCAAATGCCATTGAAAAAAATTCGAAATCCGAATATCGAAATTCGAAACAAATTAAAATATCAAATGCCCTAATGACAAAAACAAAATCATATTCGCGATCTCAGATACGCCTATTGTTTCGATCATTTGAACTTTGGTCATTAAATATTGTTTCGGATTTCGTGCTTCGGATTTAGAGCATTTTCACCTCATAAGGCAGAGCCACTGAACTCTGACCTGGCCCTGAGGACCAGGTTTTCTGTGCTGGAATAAACCTCCACG
>JAZDGZ010000332.1:0-4035 GCA_043806375.1 Pseudomonadota bacterium
GGATCGAAAACGAATCAGCCTTGAACCAGGCTTCAACTCAAGACTGGATGAATTGCAGGCCGCCATACTCCGGGTGAAGCTGAAATATCTTAATGAGAACAATCAAAAGCGCATGGGAGTGGCCCGGGCCTATGATCAAGCGCTCAGCGGGTCTAATCTTGTTCCTCCCTGGACCGCTTCAGGAGCGACCCATGTTTATCATCAGTATGTCGTCCGGTGCCCTGACCCTCCGGCACGGAAAACTTTGATCGACTTTATGCTTAAACATCATATTCAGACGGCCATCCACTATCCCCTGCCTGTTCATCTGCAACCCGCATATAGGCATAGGACTCGAACGATCGACTCCCTTCTCAACACGGAGGTGGCCTGCCGAACGATTCTATCCTTGCCCATGTTTCCCGAGTTGACCCAAGCCCATTTGGACCACATCGTAGCCGCCTTGGAGGACTTTCTCAGGAAAGCAAAATAAACCATATGCTCCCTAGGATACCTGCCCAGCTTCTTGACCTTTATCAGCCTTTTTCCTTCCGGGAAGCTTTTTATCTGCGCGCCAGGTGGCGCTTATGTCCCTTTGATCTTGTGGAGTCTCATCTCCCCAAAACAGGTCGTGTTCTCGATTTCGGTTGCGGCTACGGCATGCTCTCAAACTATCTTGCCCTCAAAAGCCCACGGCGATCTGTTTTCGGCATTGATTTAAATCCAAACAGGATCAGCGTTGCTCAGCGGTCCTTGAAGGACAACGGAGACGTCATCTTCAAGTGCGGTGACATCGATGACTTAGACATGGCCCCGTTTGACGCCGTCGTCATGACAGACGTTCTGCATCATATTAGTGACAGCAATATCAGATTGCTGATGCAAAAAGTGAAGACCTTATTGAAGAGCGATGGTAGTTTGGTCATCCTTGACGTGGACAAGAGTCCCCTTTGGAAATTCTTTATGACTTACACAATTGATCGCCTTTTGAACCTAAATCGCTCCTTGCATTACCGTTCCGCCTCCGCCATGGGGTTTTTGATGGAAGAACTCTCTTTTGCCATTGAAAAAACCATTCCTGCGGATCGGGGGCTACCGCTAGCAGACATCTTGTACCTCTGCAAAAAGATGCCTGACCATCCCATGCGGCATCTCGTCCAGATATGAATAAATAAGGGTATCAGTTTTTTCATGGAACAACGAGAATATGAAATCATGTATGTTGCCGAAGAATCACACTGGTGGTATCAAGGCATGGCCGCCATTGCCAGAAAGGTGATTGAAACATACTACGCCCCAGGTCCTCATCTACGGATTTTGGATGCTGGGTGCGGCACTGGCTCCGGTATGCTCTTGCTATCAAGATACGGGAAGGTCACGGGCTTAGACATTTCCCCGCAAGCCCTTCGCCTCTCTCGAAAGAAAAACCAAAGAGACCTGCTGAGGGCCTCCCTCATGTCCCTTCCCTTTTTGGGCGAATCCTTTGACCTTGTCACATCATTCGATACCCTATATTTCAAAGAGGTTGACGACGCTCTGGCCCTGCAGGAGTCTGTGCGGGTTCTCATTCCCGGAGGGAGAATCGTACTCAGGGTTCCGGCTTTTGATTGGTTGAGAGGAATCCATGACGCAAAAGTCGCAACCGGCCACAGATATACCCTCCGCGAACTTTCCGGGAAAATGGCAGAAAAAGGATTGGAGGTCCAATTCATAAATTACGTCAACAGTTTTCTCTTTCCTTTTGTGCTTTTGAAACGTCTCTCCGAGAAGTATCTGCCCCCCCAAGAGGACTCGGACATCGCCATCCCTTTGGGCTATCTTGGACAGGTCTTCAAAGGGTTTCTTATTCTCGAGTCCTGCCTGATAAGAAAGTGCCGCTTTCCCTTCGGTCTTTCGATCATCGCCGTGGGCAGGAAATCTTCTGAATAAATTAAGGAGAGTGTGAAGGGCCTATGAAAAAACTAACAAGTATCTCAGCCTTTTTCCCCGCCTTCAACGATGGCGCCACCATTTCGAGCATGGTGATCTCGGCCATGATCACCCTTCCGAAGGTGGCCCAAGACTATGAGGTCATCGTTGTGAATGATGGCAGCAGCGATTATACGGGAGAAATGCTGGAAGAACTGGGAAGGCTCTATCCCCAGGTGCGAATCATCACACACCCGCATAACAAAGGCTACGGAGCAGCGCTCAGGACCGGATTTGCTGCCGCGCGGAAGGAATGGCTTTTTTACACGGATGGCGACGCTCAATACGATCCCCGGGAGATCGTTAAGCTGGTGGAGGCCGTCACACCGAATACGGACGTCGTCAACGGGTACAAGATTTCCCGTTCAGACCCCTTGCATCGTGTGATTATTGGAAGGCTGTATCATCACCTCGTTCGTATTCTATTTGGGTTCAAACTGCGTGACATCGACTGCGATTATAGGCTCATCAGACGTAAGATTTTTGACAGGGTGCGGCTCCGATCCACCTCGGGCACCATCTGTCTGGAGATGGTCAAGAGAATCCAGGACGCCGGGTACAGATTTGAAGAAATCCCCGTCCATCATTATCATCGAGCCTACGGTAAGTCACAGTTTTTTAATTTCCGCCGTCTGTTCAAAACCGCTGTCCAGCTCCTTTCGCTTTGGTGGGAACTGGTTTTGAGGAAAAGTCACATGGAACTCTAAGAAGGCCATGGAGGAAGAGCAGGTCATTTCTGACACCTGTAGGAGTGTGCCCGTGTTTTCTCATCTCAACAAAAAGGACCTTTTGCCTTGCGCACTGCTAGGCGCCTTTTGTCTCTACCTTTTCAAAGATATCATAATAGGTCGTCACCTCCTCATCGGGGATGACTTCATACAGTTCTATCTTGGCATGAAGAGGTTTTTCTTCGACGAGTTGCGCCTCCATCATTCGATTCCTTACTGGAATCCTTACATCTTTGGAGGAATGCCCTTTTGGGCCCATTTTGAATCGACTATTTTTTACCCTCTCGGCCTTCTCTTTTGGTTGATCCCCCCTGACAAAGCTTACGGCTATACGATGTTTGTCCATTTCGTGCTCGCCGGCGTTTTCATGTACCTTCTGGCCAGATCTCTAGGCCTTGGCAGGGCAGGGGGCATCATCGCCGGGGCTGTCTTTACCTGCAACGGATTTGTCATGGCCCTGCTCTATCTAGGTCACATGTGCCCAATACAGAGCTATATCTGGCTGCCCGCCGTCATCCTTCTTCTCAATCGGGCCCTCAGGTCCAGCAGGCCTTATATGGCGGCCTCCACAGCTGGGTTTCTATGGGGTTTACAGATCCTGGCGGGCGCTCCTCAAGACGCCTTTTATACATTCCTGGCATCCCTGCTCTTTTTTCTTTGCCAGGCAAACCTCTTTTCTAAGAGGCCAAGAGAGTCGGCCAGGCTCTTGGCGGTACCTTTCATCATTTTCCTGGTCGGGGCAGGGATATCCGCCATTCAGATCCTTCCCGCCCTTGAGTTTGTGAACGAATCTGTGCGTACAGGCCTCGACAGTTATGAGATGGTCACCAGGGGCTCCTATCCTCCCCAGGGGATCATCACGACCCTCATACCCCACTTCTTTGGAAACTATGCCGAGTCCAATGTTTGGGTTGGGAACATGCCGTGGAGCATTCCCCAACAAAATCTCTACGTGGGAATTTTACCCCTTCTCCTTCTCTTTTTTTTGTCCCTCGGCCGCGAGGATAACAGGCGGATCGTGGTCTTCGCAGTCATCCTGGCGGCAACGGCCCTGGTTTTATCCTTCGGCCACCACACCCCGCTCTACAAGATCGCCTACCTCTTCCCCGGCTTCGACAGATTCCGGGCGCCATCCAAGATTATCGTCCTGTGGGTCTTTTCCCTGGGGCTTCTGGCGGGCAAAGGGATGGACGGCCTTCTAAATATCGAAAGGAGAAGGGCCTTAAGGAGATGTGCCGTCTGTCTCTCCTTGTTCATGGGATTTCTCGTGCTGGACCTGATCTTTTTGGCCGAAAAATCGGCCCTTCTCAAGGCCTTTTCCTTTTTCATCCTTCCCGAGGCCATTCCGACCAAGATGGCC
>JAZDGZ010000333.1:0-3457 GCA_043806375.1 Pseudomonadota bacterium
CCTCTTCGAAGTCAACCTGGTCAGAAGACATCATTCGCGAGCGGCAGGAGCGGGGTTGATGCAGTATTTTTTCGATACCTCGGCAGTCGTCAAGATATATCACCAGGAGATGGGAAGCGACCGGATCCTTCCGCTTTACCAAGGTGGCGAGGCGATCGTGATCTCTGAACTCAGCAAAGTCGAGTTTGTCTCTACGATTCACAAGAAACTGAGAACAGGAGAGATAACTGCGGACACTTTGGACGCGGTAAAGAACCGGTTTTTCGCCGACTGTTCTGGCCGTTTTGTCGTTATACACGTTGCCTCTTTCATTGTGGATGCGACCCTGGACATTATGAACACACACGGGAGGGCCAATCATCTCTTCTCCCTCGACGCCCTTCAGATTGCGACACTTTCCATTATTGCAGAAAAAGACACTACATTTGTCTGTGCGGACAAACGACTCACCGCTCTGGTAAGGACGATCGGAACCCCTGTTCTGGAATTGTAATCTTTATCCCCTCGTGAACCGGGATCGCGTCTTGACATTGGACAATCTCCGTTTGCTGCGGGATGCTTGGGCGAGCCCCGAATTCGCTGTTACAGATATACTTGCCAATATTCCGGCCCCAAGCACTCCAGCCTCGTTTCAGATATCCATGTGTGACCTCAGGTTTGGCCAGGGGTGTGATATGGGCAGGGATTTAAAAAGGGCTGTGTTTTTCAGAGCAGTAAGACCTGAAAAGGCTATGAATTCGGAGTAAAGCATTCTCCTTAGAGGATCTCAGGGACGAGCATCCAGACCACGGACCAAAGACCTTCCGCGGCCTTTTCGAGACAGACCACGCCCCCCTGCTGGAAACTCACAATCGGAACTGACTCCCTACCGGCAATCAGGAGTGAGGCAAGTTTGCCCAGATGGGGCAGATGTCCGATGATTAGCAGATTTTTCTTGGTCTCTTTGATGTGATTGGCAATCTCCTTTGCATCGTCCAGAGGAGAAAGGCCGTCCCTTTGCACGACCGCCAGGCCAGGATTCAGCCTAAAAAGGGGTCTGCTCTTGACTCTTATTAAACAATCGAAAGGGTCAAGAGCAGACTTGGATATCAAAACCTCTGCGCGGCGGGGAGTCGGAGGAAAAAACGGGTATTCTTTCCTCACCCTCTTTCCAGTTCGAATTTGCGCCTGTTTCATTTCTAGATGGGCACTTGTTGTTAACTTCCTCTCCTCCAGCTCAAAGGTTCACAAGAAGCTCTTCGTTGGTGGGATATTCTTCGATAAGCTTCAGAAGTGATTCCATGGCTTCGGCGGGCTTCATTCCTGCCAGCATCCGTCTCATCTTTGAAATGCGCCGGGTTTCCTCCTCGCCGTAAAGCAGCTCCTCCTTCCGGGTGCCGCTTGCGTTGATGTTGATGGCTGGAAAGATGTGGGCTTCCGCAAGGGAACGCTCCAGAATGATCTCGCTGTTTCCGGTCCCCTTAAACTCTTCGAAGATCAATTGATCCATCCGAGAGCCGGTATCCACAAGGGCCGTGGCGATGATGGTGATGGAGCCGCCTCCCTCGATATTACGTGCCAGCCCGAAGAAACGACGGGGAATCTCCAGAGCGCCGGCCCCCAAACCCCCCGAAAGGGTTTGTTTTGATCCTGAGCCTTTGTGGTTGAAGACTCTCCCCATACGGGTGAGGCTGTCCACCAGGACAACCACATCACGACCGCACTCCAGTTCAACAAGGACATGTGCGAGCGTCATTTCGGCAAGCTCCAGATGCTCGTGCAGATCCTGATCGCTGCTGCTGGAAAAGACCTCCGCCTCCACGGCACGACGAAAGTAGGTCACTTCTTCAGGTCGTTCATCAATCAGCAGAACGATGATCCGGGTCTTCGGGTCGTCCGCATGGATCGCCTTTGCTGTCTCCTCCAAGAGGCGTGTCTTTCCCGCCTTGGACGGGGAGACGATCAATCCCCGTGTCCCTTTACCCATGGGCGCCACAAGATCAACAATCCTCATGCTCGGCTCACCAGAAGCTGCCAAGTGGAATCGTTCGCAAGGATCTATTGCGGTCAAAGTCTTAAAGGGCTTTCTGGCATGAAAGGCATCTGGTGTGAGGCCGGATATGGATTCCACCGAAGAGAGGACCGGTCCGGAACGGACATTCCTCACAAGACCCGTGATAGTGGAGCCCCCTACAAGACGATATTTTCGAATAAGCTCGGCCGGTACCGTGACGTCACCGGACTGTCTGCGAAAGGAAAACAACGGGTCGCGCAATACACCGCCATGTTTTCCCGTAAACTTCAGCACACCGTTCACTGTGTCGGTCATGGCAACTATTCTTCCCCCTGAAGGTCTATCCGCCCCTTCAATGCGCCAACCTTCCTGCCGGCAGGCTGCTGTTTAACCGCATGTTCAACTTTAAGCGCATCGCTTCGCGATAATTCACCGCTGGCCGCCACCAATTTTACCGGCAGACGAGACCTTGTATACTTTGCGCCTTTCCCGGCATTATGTTGCGCAATTCGAGCGTCCAAATCCTTTGAAATCCCGCAATACAAAGAACCGTCCGCACATCTTAACAAATAAACTCTCCAGGCCATTGTTGTTTTGCCTCATGCCTCGATATCAATCCTACGGCTGCAAGACTACTTCAACGGCTTGAAAAGGTACTCAAGGCCGTTTAGTTTCACTTCATACACCACACCCAACATCCGGCCCAACTCGCCCTCAGGAAAGCCTTTTTGAGAAAACCATACGACATAGCGTTCCGGAAGATCCAAGAGAAGTCGGCCCTTGTATTTTCCAAAAGGCATGCGTGTCCTGGCTACCTTCAACATCACTTCCGAATCCAATACAGAATCTTCCATGAATTTCTCTTTGGAGGCCATACAAACCTTCCTCCGTAACACTCCGTTCAGACTTACGTTTTATTCGAAGAAGTCTTTTCCACTCGCCTTCGCCAGGATGCCCCGTGCGGAAGCACGGGGAGGATCGGCCTTCGCCAAAGGCGTCGTCCCGACAGGGATGGCGACAGGCGACCGCGGCGTAGCCCGGAGGGCGAAGCCGGGTTGGCTTCGGCGCAGTTCCGCTTGGCTTTGCCACAGATGCCCCGCGCGGAAGCTCGGGGAGCTCCACTTCGGAAATAGATTTAGGGATATCCGTGCCCAAGATCCAGGCGCCGGGTTGAGTGACAACGACATGATCTTCGATCCGGATCATGGTTAAGAAAATGATCCTGAGTGACACGTCCTCTTTAATACGCCTAAACCTGACTAAAATCAACTTAAAGTAAATGAAAAGCCGACATTCGAGCGGTTAGCTCACGTGATGTCAGGAATATCAAAGGTCTTTCATGTGGCTGATATCTTGAGGGTCTGGGTTGATATCTGAAGTTCGAAACTCAAGTTGTTTTGGAATCTTCGGTTCCTCCTCCCCAAGTTTTCTGAGAGGCCTTTTCTTCTCCATAGTTAATTACTT
>JAZDGZ010000334.1:0-3803 GCA_043806375.1 Pseudomonadota bacterium
CCGACAATCTCCGAGAGCCGGCCGATGATTTGACCCGCATGAT
This sequence comes from Pseudomonadota bacterium, assembly GCA_043806375.1. Lineage (GTDB taxonomy): Bacteria > Desulfobacterota > DSM-4660 > Desulfatiglandales > HGW-15 > JAZDGZ01. The sequence continues at coordinate 44 of JAZDGZ010000334.1, forward strand.
AGCGGTCCACAAGATCCTTCGTGACCACGCACAAGAGCATGGCCTTGCCCTCCTTCCTGGCAGCGAGGACGATAATCCCTGATTTGAGCTTTTCCTTGATTCGATCGGCGAAGTCCCGCAATTCCTTGGGCGTATCGGCCTGCACCTCTCGCACCAGGAGTTTGATGCCTCCCGCCTCTTTGGCTCCTTCGAGCAAGTCTTCGGACCGGCCGGAGAGGAGCTTTGCCTTCAGTGATTCGATCTCCCTCTCCCTCTGCCTCTGCTCCCGAAGCAGCCTCTCCACCTTTTCTTCAATCTGATCCGGGGAGGTCTTCAGGAGTTGGGCCAGCTTCTTGAGTTCCGCCTCCTGGTTCTGGGCATATTCGACGGCCGCTCTTCCGGTAATAGCCTCGATCCGGCGCACATTGGCCCCCACGGCACTTTCGCTCACGATCTTGAAGAGGCCGATATCTCCGGTCCTGGCGGTGTGGGTGCCGCCGCAGAGTTCCATGCTCACCCCCTCTCCCACCTTGACGACCCGCACTTTATCGCCGTATCTCTCCTCAAAGATAGCCATGGCGCCCGTCTTCATGGCCTCTTCTCTGGAGAGGACCTCTGTGGAGAGGGGAAGGTTCTCTCGAATGACCTTATTGACCAGGCCCTCCACCTCTTTCAGGGTCTCATGGTCCACCTGGGTGAAGTGGCTGAAGTCGAAGCGAAACCTGTCGGACGATACGAGCGATCCTGCCTGCTTGACGTGGGACCCCAGGATCTCACGCAGGGCGCCGTGGAGGAGGTGGGTGGCCGTATGATTGAGGGCCGTTGCCCTGCGCTCCTCCTCGTTCACCCTCGCCTCTACCATGTCGCCGAGGGAGAGGTCTCCCCCCTTCAGCCGGCCACGATGAACGACGAGGTGATCGCCGATTCGCAGGGTGTTCGTGACCTGCAATCGCATGCCGTCGCGGGCCAACCAGCCCGTATCCCCGACCTGTCCGCCCGCCTCCCCATAGAAGGGGGTGCGTTCCAAAAGGACCTCCAGGTCGTCGCCCTCCCGGCCGCGGGAGATCTCCTTTCCGCCGTTGAGGATCGCCACGACCTTTGACCTGGAACTCAGGGTGTCGTAGCCCAGGAACTGTGTCACGAGCCCCCTGTTGGACAGCTGACGGTAGACCTCCGGGATCTCTTCCTCGCCGCTCCCTTTCCAGGACTCCTGGGACTGGCTCCTTTGCCTGGCCATAGCCTGCTCGTAGCCGGCCAGGTCCACCTTCAGACCTTCCTCCCGGGCCACGTCCTGCACGATGTCCACCGACAGCCCGTAGGTATCATAGAGCTTGAAGGCGAGACCGCCGGGAATCATATCACTTCCCTGGTCCTTGATCTCGTCCACGTTATCCTGCAAGACCTTCATGCTGAAATGGAGGGTGTCGGCGAATCTTTTTTCCTCATTGAGGGTGATGCTTTCGATAAAACTCCTTGAGGTGACAAGGTCCGCGTAATCCCGGCCCATGCTGTCGATGACCCGGTTCGTAACCTGATAAAGGAAGGGATCGTTGATTCCGAGGACCTGCCCGAACCTTATGGCCCTGCGGATGATGCGTCTCAGGACATACCCGCGGCCCTCGTTGGAGGGCATGATCCCGTCGCAGATCAGAAAGGCGGTGGCCCGGGCATGGTCGGCGATCACCCGAAGAGATATGTCCTGCCTGTCATCTTCTCCATATTTCTTTTCAGCGATTTCTTCTATGCGGCCGATAATATTCCTGAAAAGGTCGGTATCGTAGTTGGAAGTGACCCCCTGGACCACGGCGGCAAGCCTTTCGAGGCCCATGCCCGTGTCTATGTTGGTCTTGGGAAGGGGGGTAAGGGTCCCCCGGGGGTCGCGATCGAACTGGGTGAAGACCAGGTTCCAGATCTCGAGATACCGGTCGCAGTCGCAACCGGGGGCGCATTCGGGCCTTCCGCAGCCTATGCCTTCCCCCTGATCGATGAGGATTTCGGAACAGGGGCCGCAGGGCCCCGTGTCCCCCATGGCCCAGAAGTTGTCCTTTTCACCCAGCCGGACGATCCTGTCGCCGGGCAGGCCGATCTCCTGCTCCCAGATCCTGTAGGCCTCGTCGTCGTCTTTGTAGACAGAGGCCCAGAGTTTTTCCGCCGGGAGTTTGTAGCCCTCTGTCAGGAGTTCCCAAGCCCAGTGAATCGCCTCCACCTTGAAGTAGTCGCCAAAGGCGAAATTGCCGAGCATCTCAAAAAAGGTGTGGTGTCTTCCGGTGTACCCGACGTTTTCAAGGTCGTTATGTTTTCCTCCCGCCCTGACGCATTTCTGGGAGGTAACGGCCCTGGTGTAGGCCCTTTTCTCCGTACCCAGAAAGAGGCCCTTGAATTGGACCATGCCGGCGTTGGTAAAGAGAAGGCTCGGGTCATCCCTGGGTATGAGGGATGAACTGGCGACGATCTCGTGGTCGCGGGTCTTAAAAAAATCCAAAAACGAAAGTCTGATGTCTCTGAAATTCATTGAAACGTCCTAATTCCTTACTTGCCCGGTTTCTCCGCCTCTTTCTTCTCCTTTGGCTCCTGCACCTTTTTTAGCCCCGTCTTTTCCCTGACAAGGTCGGAGAGACGCTTTCGAAGGTCTTTGTTTTCGCTGAGAAATTTCTTTGCGTTCTCTCTGCCCTGCCCCATCCTTTCGCCCTCAAAGGAATACCATGCGCCGCTCTTTTCGACAATCCCCAATGAGGCGGCCAAATCGAGGACGTCTCCCTCCTTGGAGATGCCTGTTCCGTAAATGATATCGAACTCGGCCTCCTTGAAGGGCGGGGCTATCTTATTTTTCACGACCTTGACCCTGGTCCTGTTGCCGATGACCTGATCCCCCTCTTTGATGGCCCCGACGCGGCGGATGTCCAGCCGCAGGCTGGCGTAGAACTTGAGGGCATTACCGCCCGTTGTCGTCTCAGGGCTGCCGAACATGACCCCGATTTTCATCCTGATCTGATTGATAAATATGACGCAGGTCATGGATTTGCTGATGGTGGCGGTCAGCTTTCGGAGGGCCTGGGACATGAGTCTTGCCTGGAGCCCCATGTGTTGGTCGCCCATGTCCCCTTCGATCTCGGCCCTCGGCACAAGGGCAGCCACGGAATCGATGATCAGCACGTCTATGGCGCCGCTCCTGACAAGGATCTCCGCGATATCCAGGGCCTGTTCCCCGGTGTCGGGCTGAGAGACGAGGAGGCTGTCCACATGTACGCCGAGTTTCCTGGCGTAACCTATATCAAGGGCGTGCTCAGCGTCGATGAAGGCGATCATGCCTCCCATGCCCTGCGCCTCGGCTGCGATGTGAAGGGCCAGCGTCGTCTTGCCCGACGACTCGGGTCCGTAGATCTCCACGACCCTTCCCCTGGGGACCCCGCCCACGCCGAGGGCCACGTCCAAGGCAAGAGAGGCAGTGGGGATGGTCGGGATGTCAAAGATCCGGTCCTCCCCCATTTTCATGATGGACCCGCGACCAAATTGCTTCTCTATTTGCGAAATGGCCTGTTCTACTGCCCTCTCTTTATCTACATGCTCTGCCATGGCTTTACCCCTTTTTGGATTTATGATTTACGACTTATGATTTATGATTTTCAATCACCAATTTCCAATCAACCATCTTCAGCCGGTAGGATGGGTTGAGCTTTCGAAACCCATCGAACAACGGCTTATTTCTCTCGCCCGCCTGTCCCGGCAAGGCGGGGTTCGCCGAAGCTCACTAGAGGCCGCAGAGAACGCAGAGGGTTAGATT
>JAZDGZ010000335.1:0-2773 GCA_043806375.1 Pseudomonadota bacterium
CCGCTCTGGAGGGCCACGGTCGCATCCTCCTGGACCTTCAGCATGGCCGAACAGGCCGAAAGACCCATGATGTTGGACCCTGTGACCATGCCAGAGACCCCCACGCCGATGCCCCGATACCTGGGCAGGTTCCCCTTTTTCTTGTCCCAACCGGAGACCTCTTTGGCCTTATCCATGGCCTCCTTGAAACTGCAGGTGGTCATTTTCATCCCATTGGCTGACACGTATCCGGGCGTGACCGCATTCCTCTTGCGAATTTCAAAGTAGTCTAAACCCAACTCATCCGCAATGTCGTCCAGAAGTCCTTCAAAGGCGAATACGGCCGGAGGCCCGCAATGACCTCTCAGGGCGCCGGCAAAGGATTTGTTGGTGTATATTCGATAGCCCCTGTATCTGACGTGAGGGAACTTGTAGGTCATCATCATGGGATTGCTCAGCAAGAAAATGCTCAACTGACCGATGCTGCTGTGAGCGCCCCCGTCCGCAATGGCATGGCAGTCCACAGCCTGAATGAGGCCGTCCCTGTCCACGCCGATCTTCAGGTCTATCTTGAAGGCATGGCGCATATAACCCATCATCAGGACCTCTTCCATGGTATGGACAATCCTGACCGGCCTGGAGGTCTTCTTTGAGAGCATGACGGCCGCAAAATCCATGGGCATGGCCTCCTGCTTGCCCCCGGAATTACCCGCCCCTACGTAGGTCTGCTTGACCCTGACCCTGTTGGGAGATACGCCCAGGCCCATGGCCAGCTGCCGCCAGGCCACATAGGGGCTCTGCTTGCACGCCTCCAGGGTTATCTTGTCGCCGGCGTCCCAGAACCCGGTGCAGGTATGGGTCTCGAGCATCCCGTGCTTGATGGACTGGGTCCGGTAGGTGTCCTCCTTGACCAGATGGGAATCCTTGAAACCCTTTTCTATGTCCCCGAACTCCCACACCGATTTGGAACTGATGTTGCCGGGTTTGTCATCGTAGAGCAGAGGGGCGCCTTCCTTCATCGCCTCCTCCGGATCAAAGACGGCAGGCAGAGGCTCGTAGTCCACACGAATCAGATCCAGGGCCTCCCATGCCGTGTCCTCGTCATCGGCCGCCACTGCCGCTACCTCTTCGCCAATATACCTGACCCGGTCAAGTGCCAAAGGAAGATAGTCCCGGGTGTGCATGAAATTCCCGTACAGGATCCCCGGAAAATCCTTGCCCGTAATGACCGCGCGCACCCCTTTGAGCCTCTCCGCCTTGCTGATATCGATGTTGCGTATCCGGGCATGGGCATGGGGACTGCGCAACAGCTTCCCGTGAAGCATGCCGGGATGGGTCATATCGCCTGCAAAACGGCATTCACCGGTCACCTTGATCCTGGCATCCTTTTTAGGGTATGGCTTGCCTATCACATCCAGAGTCTCATTTTCCTCCATCAATCTCTCCTCTCATGAACGCGTCCGGGTCGATTTCATGTTTTCTGCAGCGGCCCTGACTGCCTCAGTAATCTGGGTGTAGCCTGTGCAGCGGCACAAATGCCCTGAAAGGGCGCGTCTTATATCTTCAGTAGAAGGGTCCTGATCCCGGTCCAGAAAAGCCTTTGCCGCCATGATCATTCCCGGCGAACAGAACCCGCACTGGACAGCTCCCTTCGTCACAAAGGCCTCCTGCACGGGGTGAAGACTTCCTCCTTCTGAAAGCCCTTCTATGGTCACCACGTCCCTGCCTTGGGCCTCCACAGCCAGCATCAGGCATGAATTCACGGCCTGCCCGTCTACGATAACCGTACAGGCCCCACAATGTCCCTCATTACAGCTCTGCTTGGTGCCGGTGAGACCCACGCGGCACCTGAGGACCTCCAGCAATGTCCTCCAGGGTTCTATCTCCATTTCATAGTTCTGGCCGTTGACCCGTAATTCGATCTCGTGTTTCAAAGCCGCCTCCTTCACGCAGACTATGGTTCTATATTATCGATTGCCTGCCGAATGGCCCGGCCGGTTAGGACGCGGACCATCTCTCGTCTGTAACCCTCTGATGCGCGGATATCCGTTACAGGCGAGGCCTCTCTGGAGGCCCTTTCAGCGGCCTGGTCAATGATCTCCCGGCTCAAGGTTTTTCCTTTCAGCAGGGCTTCGGCCTCCCGGGCCCGCATGGGGACGGTAGCAACAGCCCCAAGGGCTATTTTTGCATCGTGGCAGACCCCTTTGGTCGCATCAGTCGTAATCAGTGCGGCCACCCCAACCACCGCAATATCCATGGCCTTCCTGATGCCAAGCTTGATGTATTCTCCCCCTGTCCGGGGTCTCATGGGCGGGGCCTCCAGCCTGACCAGAATCTCGGCCTCGGATAAGACGGTCTTTCCAGGTCCCACGAAAAAATCCTTGAGGGGGACCTTTCGCTCCCCGCTTTCTGATGCAATCACAGCCATTGCGTCCAGGACCAGGAGGGAGGGCGCCATATCCGCCGAAGGCGCCGCGTTGCACAGATTGCCGCCCACAGTGCCGCGGTTCCTGATCTCCACAGAACCCAGCACGGCCGCGGCCCTGGCCAGGATGGGGTAGTATTCGTTGATGATCCCTGACCGCTCCAGGTCCGCGATTGTTGTCAGGGCTCCGATCTTCAATCCGGCGGTCATGCTCAGTTCGATCTCATCAAGGTCCGGGATTTGGCTCATGCCTATGACGACCTCGGGCCTCAGCTCACCCCATTTCATTCGGGGAATAAGATCGGTCCCCCCTGCCGCCACTCTGGCCTTTCGGCCGTACTGCCCCAGCAGTCCCAGGCATTCCTCTAT
>JAZDGZ010000336.1:0-3564 GCA_043806375.1 Pseudomonadota bacterium
ATTCCGGCCCCGCATCAAGTGCGGGATAAACTCCAGCCGGAATGCAGTCTTTTCAGTTGGTTACAGAAGTCCCGGACTTCGGTTTTCACCCCCGGATAGAGGCATTCCGGGGCAGGCTCAGTGACGACTTTTTACGAGTTCATCAGAGTTGCTGCCCCGAAGCTGTTGGGCCTTTTCATGCAAACGAGAATACATAAAGAGGAAGGGGTGATGCCGAGATGGGACCTTTGGAAGGAATAAGAGTTCTGGATTTATCGCGATTTCAGGCCTGTCCGCTTTGCGGCATGATGCTGGCCGACATGGGGGCGGAAGTGATCAGAATCGAGCCTCCGGAAGGGGCCCCGGACAGGACTTGGGGACAACTCGGGCCTGATGGAGAGACGCTCCTGTATAAGGTCGTCTGCCGCAACAAGAAGGCGGCCACACTGAATATGAAAACCGCCGAGGGCAAGGAGATCTTGAACCGGCTGGTGGCCCAATCCGATATCGTTCTTCACAATTTCACGCCCGGGGCCCCCATATCCAAGGAGATCAATTACCAGGCGCTCAAGAAAATCAACGAGGCGATCATCGTTGCCGCGGTATCCGGCTACGGGCAGACCGGCCCGGACAGGGACCATCCATGCTTTGACGGGACGGCCCAGGCAAGATCAGGGAGTATCCCCCTCAATGGGTTCCCGGGCGATCCCCCTTGGAAACCGGGCATTCCCTTTATCGATGTCGCCTCAGGCTTTTGCGCCACCATCGGGGTCTTGCTCGCCCTCTTCCACAGACAAAAAACAGGGGCCGGGCAAGAGGTGGACGTCTCGCTCTTCGACACGGCGGCCTTTACGACCCAGAGCGTTGGGACGCTCTTGCTTTATAAGCTCTACGGGGAACTTCGAAGCCAGATCGGGACCCGCGGATATCATTCATTCAACGGGTGCTTTAAGGCGAGCGATGGTTGGGTGATGGTGGCGACGGCGACCAACCATATCTGGAAGCGATTTGTCGGGGCGATCGGCAAAGAGGAGATGGCCGACGATCCGAGGTACCGGAGCGATATGGATCGGTTCAGGAACGCCGACAGCATCAATCAATGCGCGGGTGAATGGTTCGCGACAAGGAGCGTCGATGAGGCGATTCAGGTGCTGCAAAAGGCCAGGGTCCCATGCGCAAGACTGAACACGGTCGACAAATTGCTCGAAGATCCCCAGGCCAAGGCCCGAGATGGCTGGGTTATGGTCGCCACGGCGACCAACCATATCTGGAAGCGATTTGTGGGGGCGATCGGCAAGGAGGAGATGGCCGACGATCCGAGGTACCGGAGCGACATGGATCGGTTCAGGAACGCCGACAGCATCAATCAGTCCGCGGGCGAATGGTTCGCGACAAGGAGCGCGGACGAGGCGCTTCAGGTGCTGCAAAAGGCCAGGGTGCCGTGCGCACGACTGAACACGGTGGACAAACTGCTCGAAGATCCCCAGGCCAAGGCCCGAGAGGCGGTCATGTTTACCTATCTTCCGGAATTGGGCGAGGAGATGCCTCTGCCGGGTGTGCCCATCAAACTCTCTTTGACGCCGGGGAGCGTCAATACGCCTGCACCCAGAATCGGCGAACACAATGAAGACGTGTATGGCCGGATACTGGGCTTTGCTCCACAGAAAATAGCCGACCTCAAACAGGCGGGCATAGTTTAGAACCGGAGCCATTGCTCCCCAAGAAGGGGTTTCATCTTGAAGGGCCGTAGCCCAAATCTCCTCTTTTATTTAGGAGGGGACACGGGCCGCCTCCCCTGGGTTGTCTTCGTAGAAGGCGCAATACTTGCTCAGATTCTTTGAAGACGCCCCCATAAGGCAGGCAGGGTCGCCCCGGTGGCCGGGATCTTCGACCTGCCCTACGATTTTGTATAAGGAGAATTCTGAGCCTCGATTGTAGGGGCGGACACCGTGCCGCCCTCACAGTCGTGGCCGGGGCAGTGTAGGGGCGGGGTTTATCCCCGCCCAAAAGAGGCGGGCATAAAGCCCGCCACTACATGATTTGGTGCTTCTATATCAGACCTTGGTGCCGTGAGCACTGCCCATAAGGGAATTTGATTGCGCCTTCTACGAAGACAACCCCGGGGAGGCGATGGGAGGAACATCCTCTAAGCAGGAATTTGGGCAATAGGCCCTTACTTCGAAAATGCCACAAAAGGCATGACCCTGAAAAGACAAGATCCCTCTTGGAATTGTCAGGATCAAGATGGCTATGAACACAGAGACCGTTTCCTGCAGGCATTGCGGGGATCAATTCATCTCCCGCAAGGACTATGAGGCGATTTTGAAGATCGCCGAAAAGCGGGGTCTCTCCGACCCGGGCACCCGCCTGTCCCTCTGCGGGAAATGCAGGCGCCGAAGCTTTGCCGAGCAATTGATAGGAGACCGGTTAGAGGATGGTGAGCGGCTCAGGCCGGCAATCACCCGCAGGCAGGAAGAGCTGAGGCCTGTCCGAACAGACCCGAGGCTCGGCACGACCGTTTATAAAACCGAGTGTTTTATCTGCAATCAGGGGTGCGATGCCGTGGTCCACGTAAGGGATGGGGTCATGGTGCGGGTCGAGGGGGACACCAGCTCCGAGGTGACCAGGGGGACGCTCTGTGCCAAGGGCCTTGCCTCCAGGGAGATCCTCTACCACCCTGAACGACTGCTCTACCCGATGAGACGGTCGGGCGCAAGGGGCGAGGGAAAATGGGAGCGCATTACCTGGGACGAGGCATTCGATACGATCGTCGAAAGACTTGGATCCATTGAAAAAGAGTACGGCGGCGAGAGCATCCTGCTCGCCACGGGGACGAACCGCGGTTGGGTCCGTTACTTCAACCGGTTTGCGAACGCTTACGGCAAGCAGTGGATGGGCCCCGGCATCGCCCAGTGCTTTTACCCCAGAATAACGGGCCAGATGCTCGTCCTGGGCACCAACGCAATGGAAAACCCCGATTATAACGGCACGCGCGCTATGATCATCTGGGGCTGCAACCCCACAAGTACCTGGCCGGTAAAGGGGATGGGCATGATGGAGGCCCGTCGCAGGGGCGCCCGGATGATCGTCATCGACCCCTTGCTCAGCGAGGCAGCCTCCAAGGCGGATCTCTGGCTCCAGCTGAGACCAGGCACGGATGCGGCGCTTGCCCTCGGCATGCTGCACGTCATCATCACAGAGGGGCTTTACGAGAGGACGTTTGTGGACCAGTGGTGCAGCGGGTTTGACGAGCTCACGGCACGGGTCAAAGAATACCCTCCCGAGAGGGTGGAGGCGATTACCTGGGTCCCGGCCGGGCTGATCAGGGAGGCTGCCAGGCTTTATGCGGCGACCAGGCCGGCTTCGATCACCCAGTGTGTCTCCATCGACCAGAACGCGGACACGATCTCCACCTCCCGCGCGATCGCCATGCTCGCCGCCGTCACCGGAAACATCGACGTGCCCGGGGGCAACCTGATCACCATGCTTGCCAAGATGGCGCCCGTCTCGGACGAAACCGGAACCGGACTGCTCTCAAAGGAGCATCACGAAACCCGGCTCGGGCGTGCCCAATACCCCTTCCTG
>JAZDGZ010000337.1:0-6413 GCA_043806375.1 Pseudomonadota bacterium
GATCCTGAACCGGATGAAGACGAAGAACCCGGAAGCCGGGTATATTCCGGACATCGTGCCGTGGATGAAAAGACTCTTACCCGTGACGGTTCCCAAGGGCATCAAAATGATCACGGACGCAGGGGGAGCCAATCCGGTGCAAGCGGCGATCGAGGTTGAAAAGGTCATCAAGGAGCTAAACGTGGGGCCCATGAAGATTGGGGTTGTGTCCGGGGATGATATCCTTCCCTATATCGATGAGATCAGGGCTCAGGGTTGGAAATTCAAGAATTTGGACACGGGGGAAGAGGATATCGATTCCATTAGAGACCGTATTGTGGCGGCCAACGCTTACATCGGCGCCGACCTGATCGTGAAGGAGCTCAAGAACGGCGCCGACATGATCATCACAGGCAGGGCGTCGGACAATGCCCTCTACGTGGGGCCGTTGATGCATGAGTTCGGGTGGGATTTTACGGACAAATATACGGACCTGATTGCCGCCGCGGTAACCGTCGGCCACATCATCGAGTGCTCGGCCTGTGTCTCGGGGGGCATGTCGAATATGTGGCGGGTATCTGAAAGGCCTTGGGAGATCGGATTTCCTATCGCCGAGTTTTATGAAAACGGTGAAGCCGTTATCACCAAGACCCCCGGTTCCGGCGGCATTGTCAATCAGTGGACGGTCAAAGAGCATTTGCTCTACGAAATCATGGATCCCGCCAACTATATGATGCCGGACGGCATAGGCGATTTTACCAGAATCCAGCTCATCGAAGAGGAGCGGAACCGGGTGAGGGTAAAGAATATGGGAGGCAAGAAACGACCGGACACCCTCAAGGTCTGCATAGGATTTCGAGACGGGTTTATCGGGGAAGGGATGGTCTTTTTCCCCTGGCCGGATGCCCTTGAGAAGGCTAAATGGGCTGAAAAATGGGTGAGAGAACGGTTCAAGAAGCTCGGTGTGAACTTCAGGGAACTCCGCATCGATTACGTGGGGGTTAATATGCTTCACGGCGAAGCGGCCCCTGTGGAAGATAAGGACCTCAATGAGGTCGGGTTAAGAATTGCAGCGAGAACGGATAATTATAAAGAGGCTGAGCTCGTCCGCAGGGAAGCGACCCATTTATGGACCATGGGCCCCATTGGATCGAGCTTCGGCGTTCCTCTGAATGTAAGACCTGTGATCGCTCTCTGGCCCTCCCTTGTGCCAAGAGACGCCGTCAGGATTGAAAGCCAGTTGATGGAGGTGAGCTGATGAAAAAGGTAAAACTGCACGATTTGGCCTTTGCAAGATCGGGAGATAAAGGGGACGTAAGCAATATTGGTCTCATGGCCAAGACCAAGAACATCTATGAATTTCTGTCCAAGGCGGTGACCCCGGAGAAGGTTAAGAAACACTTTAAGGGAATGATTAAGGGAGATGTGGAAATCTACTCCATGCCCAATCTTGACAGCTTGGAGTTGATCCTAAGACGGGCCCTTGGCGGAGGCGCTACCTGCACCCTCAGGTTCGACCAGACCGGAAAATCGATGGGCCAGGCCCTTCTGAGGATGGAATTGGAAGTGGATGAAAAACTTCTTGGGGAGGCCAAAAAGAAGGACGAAGAGATTGTTAAAGCTTACCGTGTCGAATGAAACGGGCGCCGGGGCAAGAAGTGGCCGGCCTCTAGATGTCAATTTTAAATTCAAATGAGGAGGATATTGGGAATGGGGGAAAATAAGGTTACGACAGATGAGTACGATGTGGTGATTATTGGTTCCGGCATGGGCTCCATGGGGGCGGGATCCATGCTTACGAGCGCCGGCTATAAAACCCTGGTCCTTGAGAAATACGGACGGCTGGGGGGCAGGTTTTCCACCGTTGAGTTCAAAGGGTATAAGCTGCCGACCGGCGCCATAGGCATAGAGACCGGCGGTGCGGTGGAAAAGATTTTTAAGGAGCTCAAGGTGCCTTTCGACGTGCAACCGGAGCCGCGCCTCTTTTACTGGATTGACGGCAAGACCTACGAGATGCCCGGCCGGGGAGGCATCAGGGCCTTGCTGGACATTTTGGCCAAGACCTCAGGGGAACGAGCCAAGATTGTCGGCAGGATCGGCAAAGAAGTGGCCGGCGCAAAGATCATGGGGGCCTTTAAGAGCGGCCTGGAATCGGCGGACAAGCTGGGGCAGAGCATGTCATTTCGGGATTGGCTGCTCCAGTATACGGACAACGAAGATGTCCTCGCCGTGTTTCGATGCGTCATCTTTGCCATGTACAGCCTGAGCGACTCAGAAATTCCTGCAAAGACATTCTTCCATTTTGTTTCAAAAGGACTCGGCGGCGGCTACCGGGTATACGGCCATGCCAGGAAAGGCAACCTGAGTATGGTCGATGCCCTTTACGGCGCCGTACAGGAACGGGGAAACGACGTGTGGAAGAACGCCGATGTGAAGAAGATTCTGGTGAAGGACGGCAAGGCCACGGGCGTATTGGTCCACCTGAGGGAAGAAGGCAAAGAGGTGGAGATTCAGGCCAAGGCCGTGATCAGTAATGCGGGATGCAGAAAGACGGCGCTCATGGCAGGAAGGGAAAATCTTTCGGCCAAGTATCTCAAAGAGGTGGACGGGCTCCATCCCTGTCCTATCGTGACCGTTTACGCCGGGGCTGACAGGCCCTTTACAGAGGTGCCGGGGATGGTCAATACCGTCGGGTGCCGGAACCTCTACCAGTTTGCGCCGGTCACCAATACGTGTCCGGATACGGCCCGTCCGGGCAAACATCTCCTGGTCACCTTCGGCGGACCGCCGTCGTCCCTTAATCCGATGAATGCAAGACTGGAGATGGAGAGACATATTCAGGACCTGAAAGACGTGCTGCCCGGGTTTGAGGACTGGGCCGAACTCCTCAGAACAGACACCCGCAATATAGATGATGAATGGCCTGTCTATCACAGCTGGGCCGGATACGATCTGGCCCACGAGACCCCCATTCCCAATCTCTTTAATGTGGGGGACAGCACAAAGCCATCGGGCATGGTCGGGCTTCCCGCCTCTGCCCAGACAGGCATCAATGCGGCAAACTTGGTCAAGAAGATTGTCAAGCCCACCAAGTCCTAACGCGAAACGATGGGGCCTGCCTGCGGATGCAGCAGGCAGGGCCTGCTCTTGTGAAAACGAACGGAGGGGCGGGGTCACATGCCCCGCCCCTGTGCGGTTGAGTTAGAAAGGAGACTTCCAGTGGAAGATGTTGCTATTGTGGGTGTCGGGCAAAGTCGTTTTTCGCGTAATTGCGAGATGACCATCAAGGAATTGGTCTTTGAAGCTTATAGGGAGGCCATGGAAGGGTTGGACGCGACCAATGCCGATATCAATGCCTCCATCCTTTGCTCTTCACTTTATGACAACCAGCGGTCGGCAGAAAGCCCCATAGCGGAATATCTGGGATTAAATCCGCAACCGACGTTCCTCATCGAAAATGCTTGTGCCGCAAGCAGTACCGGCCTGAGGGTGGCTTGGTCCCTTATAAAATCAGGCCTATACAAGATCGTTGCGGTGATCGGTTTAGAGAAAATGTCGGGGCAGACCTCCCGTGAGGCGGCGGAGATGATGGGGAGGGCCTATGATGTCACATGGGAATCCTCTTTCGGCCTCACGATGCCCGGCGGCTATGCCATTCATGCCAGGGCCCATATGGCCGAGCACGGAACGACTGAAGAGCAACTGGCAAAGGTGCGGGTCAAGAACTCCTATTACAGCGTCAAGAACCCGAAGGCGACCTTCAAGAAACAACTGGCCCTGGAGGATATTCTTCAGTCCATGCCCGTGGCCAGCCCCCTGAAAATGCTCGATTGCTGTGCCAATGCGGACGGCGCGTCCATGATGATTCTGGCCAGGGGGGATGTTGCCAAGGATATTGCCAAGATTCCTGTCTGGATCGCAGGGTTGGGCTCGGCAAGCAATACCGGTATCAACCGAAGGACGACCTATACCAGTTTCACCTGCGCGAAAAAGGCGGCTGAAGATGCTTATAAAATGGCCGGGGTAGGTCCGGGCGACATTGATGTGGCGGAGGTTCATGACTGCTTTACCATCGCCGAGATCCTGGCCTATGAGGATTTGGGCTTTGCAAAACCGGGCGAAGGCCCCAGGCTGATAGAAGAAAAAGGGACCTACCTGGAAGGAAGGATTCCGGTCAACCTTGATGGCGGACTGCTCTGCAAAGGCCACCCTATCGGTGCGACCGGGGGCTCACAGATCAGAACCATCGTGCAACAGCTGAGAGGAGAGGCCGGAGAGATCCAGGTCAAGGATGCAGAAATAGGCCTGGCCCATAACATCGGGGGCATTGGACACTATGCTAACGTTACTGTTCTAAGGAGATAGAGAAATGGGTTTTGAAAAATTCGGCGTTGTCAGTCACACCAAGGAGAGTAAGGCGGCGGACTTTGTCGCTTCCCTGGAAAAGGGGAAGGTGATGGCCGTCAGGTGTAAGAAGTGTGGTGCAAAATATTTCCCGCCCCAGGTGGATTGCCCCAAATGCGTTGTCAGCGATCCGGAGTGGTTTGAAATCAAGGGAAAGGGGACTCTGGTTACCTATAGCATTATGAACTACGGGCCCTTGGGGTTCGAGGACAAGGCCCCTTACACTTTGGCAGTAGGGGAGTTTGAAGAGGGGGTGAAGGTCTTCGGCACCCTTGACCGTAATATTAAAGAGGATGAAATCAAAATCGGCATGCCTCTGAAAGTGGCGGTGGTGAATCTGCCCGGTGAAAAGTTTTCATTCGAGCTCAAGGCCGCCAAGTAGAGACCTGATCGTGGGCCGCCCTGATGCGGCGAATGCGTTTGGGACAGCAATGGTCGCGGATTGAATCCGCGGTTCGAGCCTAACCCTTTCACCCGGAGTCTTGAAGAAGAAGCGCCTTTTCTCAGTCAGGAGAAATGGGAAGACGATTCGTCTTAGATCGGAGGAAACAGCATGGATTTTTCGTTTTCAGAAGAACAAAACATTTTTAGAGATATGATCCGAAATTTTGCCGAGACCGAGATCGCCCCTCTCGTCGATGAGGCAGAGGAGACGGAGACAACCCCCCTGCAGCTTTTCCCACAGATGGGTGAACTGGGTTATCTGGGGATTACCTATCCAGAAAAATACGGGGCGGCCGAGGTTGATAAGATCACCGAGTGCATCCTCGTTGAAGAATTGAACAAGGTCTGCGCAGGCATCGCGGGGGCCGTAAGCACGACCCACTCGGGCCTCGGAACCAGGGCGATCAACGGATTCGGAAGCGAAGAGCAGAAACAGCGGTTCCTGGTGCCTGCAATCAAAGGAGAGAAGATCTCCGCCTTTGCCCTGACAGAGCCTGATGCCGGCTCTGACGCCATTGCCATGCGCACAAGGGCGGTCAAGGATGGGGATGACTACATTATCAACGGGAGCAAGATCTTTATCAGCAACGGGACATTCTGTGATTTTGTCCCTGTGGCCTGCTACACCACAGACCCCAAGAAGGTTGAAAAAAGGGGTATGGGCATAAGCCTCATTGTTGTTGAGAAGGGCATGCCGGGGTTTACCGCCAGGAAACTGAAAAAAGTGGGCAATCACTCCCAAGAAACGGCTGAGCTCTCTTTCGAAGAGGTCAGGGTCCCCAAGGAGAACCTCATTGGTCAGGAAGGAGAGGGACTCAGCCAGGTCCTGGCAACCCTCAAGGCAGGAAGGCTGGCTTACGGGGCCAGGGCGACCGGCCTGGCGCAGGCCGCCTACGATATCGTTTTCAGATACGCCCACGAGCGGGTGCAGTTCGGAAAGCCGATCGCGAAATTCCAGGCCATTACCTTCAAGCTGGTCGATATGGCCATCAATATAGACATTATGCGGACCATGACCTATCGAACCGCCTGGCTCTGTGATCAGGGGGTGGACTACATGAAGGAGGCCTGCATGTTGAAGGTGTTCAATACGGAGACCCTTCAGCAACTGATGCTGGATGCCCTCTCCATCCATGGCGGATACGGATACATGATGGAATATCCCATACAGCGACTCTGGCGCGATGCCAAGATGCTTAATATTACCGAAGGCACATCGGAAATGAGCCGTATGGCCGTGGCCAGGGCCCTGGGCATATAGCCAAAGGGCGTTCCGGGTCAATCAGCCGTTTTCTTGAGGCCGGGATCACGGAAGGAGGTTAGCATTGGGTTCAAAGCTTTTTGACTTAAGCGGCAAGAGTGCCATCGTGACGGGCGCCAGCTCGGGGCTTGGAAAGACCATGGCCATGGCCCTTGCCGGGGCCGGGGCGGATGTGGCCATATGCGCCCGAACCCCGGAGAAGATCGAGGCGGCCGCCGAGGAAATCAGGGCGACCGGCGCAAAGGCGCTGGGGATGTCCGTCGATGTGCGGGACGTGGAACAGATTAAGGGGCTGATGGCAAAGGCCCTTGAGGCCTTTGGAAAG
>JAZDGZ010000338.1:0-3511 GCA_043806375.1 Pseudomonadota bacterium
GATTCACCCCGATGCCCAGGGCAATCCCCAATAGCAGGATCAAGGTGGACTGCCTGACCATTCGAAAAACCGTCTTTCCGGACCCAGCGCCTCTTATCATTTCTCAACCATTTACCGTGAAAATACGCTCGTAGGGGCGGAGTTTATCTCCGCCCTGCGGGCGCACGTAAAGTGCGCCCCTACATTCTTGTACGCCTTTGGCGTATTCATCCATGGAGGTGGTCGCCACCCAGGTCATGAGGGTTTACGATAGGTGATATGGTAGCCTTTGGAAACCGGCTGATGATTGCAAAACTAATTTGCGACCTCATGGCGCAATTCCCTTCTTTCCTCCAGTAAACCGGCCGATAATCCTGATATTAATCACGGGTTTCTGGGGATAATTGGTCTTGAGGTTAAGATATCCCCTGTAGTCTTCAGAGGGGCCCGGGAGATTGGTGATGCGGATCTTGAATCTTTTCCCCTTTTCGACCTCCTCCAGGTCATAAACCACCTTGCCTTCAAGGTTAAAGGGGCCGGGTTCCAGGGTGAGTGGTTTTTCCAGGCCGGCCCTCACTTCGACTGTGAGGGAGCTCATCCTTTTTTCCTTCGCATAAAAACTCACATAAGGCGGAAAGAGGTAGATGGGAGCCTTAACAAAGGCCAGGACGGTCAAGGTGAACTCCGGCATTCCAGGGTCGTTGGTATAGACCCTGGCGCTCTTGAAGAGGGCCCCTTCGTAGTTTTTTGTCCTAAGCGTTAACCCGATTTTTCCCTTCCCACCGGGAGGGATGGACCTCTCAAAAGAGGCCACTGTGCAGCTTCAGTCAGGACTCACCTTTTCAATTCTGAGTGTTACGTCACCCTGGTTTTCAATAAGGAAGGCGTGCTCAACCATTTCCCACTGATCGACGGGCCCGAAGTCGAAATTTTTTTCATTCACGACCATCTTGGGCCCGCCCCCTTTTCCGAGGGAAGAGTCGGGATCGAGGATGAAACAAAGCGCCGCCAGCAGGAAAACAAGAGTCCTTAGCATAGAGGTCTTCTCCAAATAAGAATATAGACCGGAGATCCGTGACTCGAAATTTTCCCGGTCTCACGCCTGTGAAGACCGGTGGGTCGTTTTCGGCAGATCTTCACAAGCATCAGCATGACCGGGGCCTCAATGAGCACCCCCGGCACGGTGGTAGGGGCGGCCCTGGAGAATAGGCGCAAGTTTGAAGCAGAACTAGCCAACGATCTGTGGCAAAGCGACTGCATGCATGGCCTCAGGCAGAGGTCAATGCCGGGTGTGAGAAAAAACTACCTGTTTGCCTTCCTCGATGACCATTTTGGGTCGTTTCAGTTAAAGGTGGCTAAACTAGCCACCAGCGCCTCCGCCTCATCAGTAAGTTTTCAGCTTGATATGAATCTTATCGCCATCTTTTACTGTTTTTGCCAGACCTTCTGCACCGGCACTCTCATTGTTGACCTGCACTTTAACGTGCGGATCCAGTCCACCACACTCATAAAAGAGGGCCTTTTTCATTGAGAGGTGGAGGCGTACGAGGTCGTCGAGACACTCGCCCACTGTCTTGCCATCGACCTCAAACAAATCCTTGCCCTTTCCAATGGTAAAGCGAAGGCGGTCTGGAAGATATATAACTTTATACTCATCTTAGGGCGCCTCCGGTTATCCCATCATGTTCTTCATCATGGCACGCATCTTGTCCATGTCCATGCCCTTTGATTTCATCACGTTCATGCAGATGGGCATCATTTCGGCCATCATCTTCTTCGGGTCGTTTCCAAAAATATCCGCCATGTGAGGCATCGCTTCTTTCATGAAGGCGATTTTTTCTTCGTCCGTCAGGGCTTTGAATTGATTCAAGAGACTCTGCATTTCATTCCTCCTACGATTATTACTTCGGGTCTCGTAAAAGATCTGCTCTCTGTGAGTCAGACCGGTCAGGTACATCGTGCTTCCTTTGCTCCACCGGCGGATCGATGGACGCGGTGAAAGCGGCGGCGGTCAATTCGCCTTCCCTCGTCCACTGATACGCATTGTTTTGTCAACCGGTTATTAATCTTTCGAGACAAAGCATCTTAACCGCTTTCTGGGCGCCTCTTTCCCCGGAAGGTGTAGTGGAACAGATAGAACGCCGGCAGCAGGAACAGTCCGTCCCTGAACACGTACCAGGCCGCAGGAACGTTGTTCCCTCCTTCCTGGATCGTGCTGAAGCAACCGCATTGGACGTCCAGGCCCCGTGCCAGGTTAAACACAAGGGCGCTCAAGAAAATGAGCAGAAGGAGGTTGCTTAACAAAACAGACCCCGGCAGCCATATTCCCAGGACCAAAAGTACGCCCAATATCAATTCCACCCATGGGAGAATGATGGCCGTGAGATTAATCAAGGCATCGGGCAGGATTTGGTAGTTGTAGACGGCCTCTGCAAAGGCGGCCGGGTAAGCGATCTTGTTGATGCTGGCGTAAATAAAGACGGCCCCGAGAATCAGGCGGGCGCACAGTGAAAAAACCCAGTTCCCCTTCCATTCACGCATGTCATGAGCCTTTTTGATCAATGCTTCAATCTTGCCCACAGCCCGCTCACTTTTCGGTGTCATGATCCCAGAGAACGGGGAAAAATCGGCCCCTCGCCCTGTTCAGTGGGAAGCCCGGCCTCCACCCATCGGCTCCAGCCGTTGACAAGGACCCTCACGTTTTCGTAACCCCTGACAAAAAGCTCCCGGGCCAGGTCTTCGCTCAGAGAACAAGTCTCACCGTCACAATAGACGATGATCACCTCCTCCGGCGGAATATCTCCAATGACCAAGGAAATGATTTCGTACACATCTTGGAGGGGGAGATTGCGGGCGCAGAGGATGTGCCCCTCCCGATAAGCATCGGCGGATCGGGCATCCACGAACACCGCCTGCCGGGATGCGCAGAGTCTCTCCGCTTCCTCAAGGGTAATGAGCATGCTTTCACCGTGCTCGGTCTTGAGGCTTGCCTCCGGGGACCAGTCCCCCCGCAGGGGCAGGCCGTCCGGCCTCAACTGGTTGACCAGAATCCCCGCGATTCCGCCCAAGAGTAGGAGAACCCCTATCTGCCAGAGGGCGAGAAACCCCTTTTTTCTGAACTTATTCATAAGCAATATCCCGCATACCTATTCGGCCGCGTCAGCGGATGGCCTTCCTTGCCCTGGAACGGAGCGGCCAAGGATATGGATCGTGACCTCGGGTCTTTCAAGGTAATTGGTCCTGAGCGTAAGAGACCCCCTGTACCTCCCCGTTGGAGAGGGGATATGCTCAAGAATGATCCGGAAGGTTTTTCCTTTCTCAATCTCCTCAATTCTGTAACTAACCTTTCCCTCCAGGGTGAACCGATGCGATTGGAGGGTCAGGGGCTTCTCCAGACCGGCCCTAACCACCCCCCCTTGAGGTCCCTCTGCCCTCCTTTGCATTCAGGTAAACGTAGTTCGCGGAGACAGAGACAGGGACATGGACAAAGGCCTTTGTCTCCAGATAAAAAAGACCCAAATTCGGATCATTG
>JAZDGZ010000339.1:0-3573 GCA_043806375.1 Pseudomonadota bacterium
AGGAGGCCCACCACAGCGACTGTGAGTGATATCCGGGCCTCTTGCACCGCCTGAAGATAGACCGTCAACCCTATGGGAACGGCCAGCCCTGCTAAGACGACCCCTGCCCAAAAAGGCAGCGCCACATCTCCGGCCAGGAGCCTGCTAGGCCTTCTGTTGGGGTCTTTGAAAGGGGCTTCGCGCAAATAAATCATATAAGCCACAATCGTCCCTGCCTGAGCAATCAGTGCAATAAGGGTAGCCCTGTTTATTGCCATGACGACGGCCTCCCCCACCTTGTTTTCAAGGACAGCGGCCCAGATATATATGGCGAAAAGACCCGTTACAGCAGCAGAGGCCGCATAGACAAAGGGCCAGAACCACGTATTCCAGGCAGGCCTGGCAGGAAGGACGTAGATCGCACCCATCTCAAAAGCCAGGAGGACGCTGGTTATCAGACCTAGGGAGGCCACGACCTTTCTGGTTTGGACCGAAAAACCCGCACCCAGCAGGATAATGTAAAGAAAAACCAGAGACCCTGTTAAACCTATCAATAGCATCTCTTTGCCCACGCCCGTGTCAAGGTGCTTTGTTATATGGTGGGTACGAAAAGGGTGGCTCAGGTGCAAGAGACTGAATCCGCCTCCCATGGCCATGGCCGCCAGGGCAGTGACGGCACCCGGCATGCGAATGGATTCAGCGATACCCAGCCATTCCGTGACGGCAACACACGAGAAAGCGCTGGCGCCAAGGCCGGTCAAAAGCGTAAAAAATACCAAGGGCCACTGAATCTCCATCATCTTACCTCCGCACGTATTCGATGTAGTAGACCGACGGGTCGGTTCCTATGGCCTGCAAGAGCTGGCTGGGACTTCGTCGGGCGACCAGCCGTGCCACTTCGCTTTCCGGATTTTCCAGGTCCCCGAAAAACCGTGCCTTCGGCGGACAGGTTTGCACGCAGGCCGGCTCTTTTCCTTCCTCGAGACGGCTTGCACAGAAGTCACATTTTCCAACTACCCCAAGCTGATGACCGGAGCACGCGACCCTTTCATAGGGCGTAAACCCTTTCCCCGGGTGGTAGGGCTGTATGTCAATCAGCTTGGTGCGAGCACCATATGGACAGGCCATGATACAGTTCTGGCATCCGATACATTTATCCTGGTCAATGGCCACGATGCCATCTTCACGCTGGAACGACGCCCCAGTCGGACACACTCTCACACATTCGGGGTCCCCGCAGTGCATACAGAGCATGGGCTGATAATGCATCCACGCGTTCGGGTATTGACCCTTCTCCCGGATCAGCACTCTGGACCAAAAAACCTTACTCGGGGTACCATTGTGCTCTTTGCAGGCCAGGGTGCAGGCATGACAACCGATACAACGGTTTAGATCAATCACCATCCCGTATCGCATTCAGGACCTCCAGATTCAGCGATTATATAGCAAATACGTATGCATTAACATGCCAACGTCAAAGCGGCCAGGACTGCCCAAATCCACCGCCTAATTCTTAAACCATTAATGGTATCGGGTGGTTTGGGACAATTCCTGATCACCAGCAAGGCGTCAGATGCAAGGCGCCGAGGAGCGACGACTGAGGCGTATGAGCCAATACGCCGCAAGGAGGAGCGAGCGAAGGCACCGCCGCACATGATGCCTTGATGGTGAATCAGGGGACTGCCTCTGCCGTCCCTTGAGAACCCCTGCCCCAACACCTGGGGGTTTCCTTACTCAGGCCGGGTTCTCCTGCCCTTTGGCCAGGGGATAGACAAAAGCCGCCCTGTTTTGAAATCTCTCTCTTCTTTTCCGGATTCTTTCTTCGTGCGGGGCTGCAGTAAACCCCGAGACCGGAGGCTGGTGTCTTGATCTGTCAATACCAGACTCCTCGTCTCAAATGAACCATTATGCCTGGGGCCAAGGAAGTTCCAGCGTGAAAAGGTCACCCGAAACAGAAAGCACAAGAGAAAAAGCCCGCTTTCCATGGCTGTTACGGTTCCCGGGGAAAGCCCTTGACTACAGGGCGGCTAGTATTCTGTCTCATAAGTTCTGTCCCTGATTTTGGCAATTCAATAGCCTTGTGGATCGTTGTAAAATCCGAATATCGAAATCCGAAATCCGAAACAATATTACGGAATTTCAACTTGCCATCTTTAAGGACAGAACTTTTGAGACACGGCACTAGTGAGCTTGCATTGCCTTGGCTGCTGCCTGTATGGATTCGATGATTTTTACGTATCCCGTACACCGGCACAGATTTCCGGCAATGGCAAACTTGATTTGCTCTTCTGTCGGTTTTGGGTTCTTGTCCAAGAATGCCTTCGCAGATAAAATCATGCCCGGGGTGCAGTAGCCACATTGAAGGCCGCCATGCTCAACAAAGGCCTGCTGGATAGGATGAAGCTTATCACCATCGGCCAACCCCTCGATGGTCGCTATCTCCTGACCCTGGGCCTCTACGGCCAGTACCAGGCACGAGTTGACAGATTTTCCACCCATGAGGACCGTGCAGGCGCCGCAGTCACCCTCATCGCAACCCCTCTTTGTCCCGGTAAGGCCTATCGTATCCCTGATGACCTCCAGCAATGTCCTCCATGGCTCAGCGGCCACCTCATAGGAATCGCCGTTTATCTGCAGTTTTATCAGTTGTTTCAATTCCTTCACCTCCTGCTTGCATCGTCGAGGGCCGATACTCTTGAGAGCCCTGATCCGATCTTTGAGATTCGGTTTCGCCAGCCTCAGCCGGTTGTCTCGGTTTCGGCCTGCCTATTTCTTTTTTCTCTTATCTTTCTTTTCTTTCTCTTCCAGGGCTCGAAAAACCTTTTCCGGCGTTATGGGCAGGTCCTTGATCCAGATGCCCGTTGCATCGTGTACGGCGTTGGCTATAGCCCCCGGGTTGGATATAATAAAGCCCTCGCCGATCTCTTTTGCGCCAAAGGGCCCGGCCTCTTCATTGGTAATCACGTGGACCACATCCATGGGCGGCGTGTCCGGCGCGGTCGGCATTTTATAGTCGCGCCAGCTGGGATTGAGGACCTTGCCCTGGTCCATGAGGACTTCCTCAAACATGGCTTCCCCCTGACCATTGGACCCTGATCCATGGGCCTGTCCATCACAAGCCAGGGGATTGAGGGGGTACCCGCAGTCATCCCCCAGCACCATGTTTACAAGCCTGACCTGTCCGGTTTCCCTGTCCACTTCCACTTCTGCGATTTGGGTGGAAAAACTGTAACCGGCCGCGATGTTCCCCACACAGGAGTTCTCGATGTCAGGCCAATCTACATCGGGCGGGTAATAGGTGGCTTTGGCCATGACGACCCCCAGTTCAGCAGAAACCATGGCCACCCTTGCCACTTCACCGAATGAGAGTTTCTTGTCGGGCGAATTCTTCACATAGACTTGGCGATCTCTAAAGACCAAATCATCGGGTTTGACTCCCCATTTTCTGGCGACCACCCCGGCAAGTTGGGCTCTGAGATCCTCAGCCGCCTTTTTCGCTGCATTCCCTGCATAAAAGGTCACCCTGCTCCCAAAGGTCCCGCAATCATAAGGGGTCACATCCGTATCCCCCACGACCATGGAGATGTCTTCCAG
>JAZDGZ010000340.1:0-5679 GCA_043806375.1 Pseudomonadota bacterium
GGCCGGAGGATCTTTCGCATGGCGCCCCTTCATCACCATTTTGAATTGAAGGGGTGGCACGAATCCAAGGTGACGGTGCGATTCTGGATCATTGCCATCGTGTTGGCCCTTCTGTCGATAAGTACCTTGAAGTTGAGGTGAGGAAGGAGTTTGAAAGGTCTGGTCGGCAGATGGAAATTCTTGGCAAAAAGGTTCTGGTCATCGGTCTAGGAAAGTCCGGGTGTTCGGCCGCCCGCTGGTTTTCCAAGGGGGGCGCCCGAGTGACGGCCAGTGAAATCAGGGCAGAGAATGAAATGGATTCGCATGTGATTCAGGAGATGCGCGAACTCGGCGTCGCCCTGGAAATGGGCGGACACCGGGAAGAGACCTTCTTGGCCGCGGATATGATCGTCCTGAGTCCTGGTGTCCCTCTTGACACCCAGCCCCTGATGGCAGCCAGGGAGAAAGGGATTGCCGTACTGGGTGAAATGGAACTCGCAAGCCGAATGGTGGATGTGCCCATTGTGGCCGTGACAGGCACCAACGGAAAGTCTACCGTCACAGCCCTCATCGGTTCTTTATTGAGGGAGGCGGGATACCGGGTCTTCGTGGGAGGGAACATCGGAATTCCCCTGATGGATTATGCCGCCGGGGATTGGAAAGCGGATTACGCCGTGGTTGAGGTCAGCAGTTTCCAATTGGATACGACGGATACCTTTTGTCCCGCCGTCTCCCTTTTGCTCAATATTTCTCCGGACCATCTGGACAGATACCCCAGCTATGAGGCCTACGTACAATCAAAGCTGAAGATCTTTGAGAATCAGAAGAAGGGGCATTACGCCATAGTAAACGACGATGACGGGTTCCTGTCCGGATTCACGCCAAAGGGAGAGGCGACCCTGTTGCGATACGGCCTGGAGGAGCGGAGCGGGCGCCAGGCCTACATGAAAGAGGACAACCTATGGGTTGCCGTGCCCGGGAAAGAAGGGCTGGCCTTCAGGGTCGAAAAATGGGCCCTGCCCGGGAGGCATAACCTGGAGAACCTCATGGCCGCGGTTCTGGCAGTTCTTGTGCTGGGCGTGGAGCCGAGGGTCGTCCAGAGGGGCATTGAGAGCTTTCGGGGCCTGCCCCATCGCCTTGAGTTTGCGGGCCGAATCGGTGGGGTTGATTTTTACAACGATTCCAAGGCGACCAACGTGGATGCGGCGGTGAGATCCATCGCCGGCTTTGATCGGCCGTTGATCCTCATAGCCGGCGGTCGCCATAAGGGAGGGGATTACGCACCCCTCGTCGAAGCGGCGAGAGAGAAAGTGAGAAAAGCGATATTCCTGGGTGAATCCAAATCCCTCCTGGCAAAGTCCTTTGAGGGCGCCGTGCCCTTTTCCTTTGCTGAAAGTATGGATGATGCCGTATTTCAGGCCTTCGCTTCAGCCGGCACCGACGACGTCGTCCTCCTGGCGCCCGCATGTTCAAGCTTTGACATGTTCTCCGACTACGCTGAAAGAGGGAAGGTCTTCAGAAGGGCGGTAGAAAGGCTGGGTCATGGAGGCTAAGACAAAAGAGCATTCCGGATACGATTTTATGCTCCTCATCCCTACCCTTATGCTCATGGGGTTCGGGATGGTCGCGATCTACAGTGCCAGTTCCTTCCTCGCCGAACATAAGATGGGGGACAGCTACTATTTTCTGAAGAGGCAGGGCGTTTTTTGCCTCCTGGGCCTCTGTCTCATGATATTTGCAAAGAACACCCCAAACGCCTTATATCGCAGGCTCGTCTATCCCTTGCTTGCCCTGAGCCTGGCCTCGCTGGTCTTGCTCCTCGTCCCCGGCATAGGGGTTAAGGCGGGTGGCGCGAGCCGCTGGCTGCGCTTTGGCGGCTTCACCTTTCAGCCTTCCGAACTGGCAAAGCTCTCTTTGGCCATCTATATCGCCTACTCCATGGCCAAAAAGGGTCCCGCGATGGCCCACTTCACAACGGGGTTCATTCCTCATCTCTTTGTTGCGGGCGTCTTCATGACGCTGATTCTTCTCCAACCTGATCTTGGCACTTCGATCATCATAGGATGCTGGCTGCTCATTCTTCTTTTTGTAGGGGGTGTCAGGATCTTTCATCTCATCGGCCTCGCTCTCGTTTTCACGCCCTTCCTCTCGTGGCTCGTATGGAGGGCGGATTATCGTTTGAAGAGGTGGTGGGCCTTTCTCAACCCCTGGGAGGACCCGCATGGCCTGGGCTTTCAGATTATTCACTCATTCCTGGCCTTCGGCTCGGGCGGCATCTTCGGGGTGGGTCTCGGGAACAGCAAGCAAAAGCTCTTCTATTTGCCGGAACCCCATACGGACTTCATCCTGTCCATCGTGGCAGAGGAACTCGGCCTGGTGGGACTTGCAACCGTCGTCGTCCTCTTTGGGATCTTGATTTTTCGCGGCATCAAGATAGCACTGGAGGCCTCAGATCTATACAGCAGTTATGTCGCCCTCGGCATCAGCTGCTTCATCGGGCTTCAGGTCCTGATCAACATGGGAGTCGTCATGGGGTTGCTCCCCACAAAAGGGCTTACGCTCCCTCTGATCAGTTATGGAGGCTCGTCCCTGGTGGTCAGCCTCCTGGGTATCGGGATCCTTCTAAATATCTCATCTAGGAGATAAACGCTCTGAACACTGAAGCGAACAAGGCATTACGGGTTATCATCGCGGGGGGAGGAACGGGAGGCCACCTTTTCCCCGGCGTCGCCGCGGCAAGGGAGATGGTCAAGAGAAAGGAAGGGGCGGAGATCCTTTTTGTGACGGGCCGCAAAGCCATTGAATCAGAGATACTAAGGCGCAATGGGTTTCTTCAGACCCCGATCATGGTGGAAGGGATAAAGGGCCGGGGATGGAAAAAAGCGGCTGTGGTCCTGCTCAGATTACCATGGAGCATGCTTCAGTCCTTCATGATTATCAGGCGGTTTTCGCCCCAGCTGGTCCTTGGCATGGGAGGGTACTCCGCGGGTCCGGTCTGTGTGGCTGCAAAGATGATGGGTATCCCCTCAGCCATACACGAGCAGAACTCTTTCCCCGGGTTAACGAACCGGCTTTTGTGCAGGATCGTGGACAGGGTTTTCATTTCCTTTGAGGAGAGCAGAGAACATTTCCCGGGGGGCACGATCGTCCTCACCGGAAACCCTGTCCGTGAGGAACTCCTCGCGGCGAGAGAAAGACCGTTCGAAGAAGAAAAGAAGTTTACGATTCTCATCATGGGGGGAAGCCAGGGCGCCCGGGCCATCAACGAGGCCTTCCTTGAGGCCCTGGGTGTTTTGAGGGAGAGGGGAAGAGATCCCATGGTTATTCATCAGACCGGGAGAGGAGATCATAGCCAGGTCTTGGAGAACTACCGGAAGAGGGGTTTCGAAGGCAGGGTTGTTCCCTTTATCGAGGATATGGTCAGTGCCTACAGGGAGGCGGACATGGTCATCAGCAGGGCGGGGGCTACGACCGTTTCAGAGCTGGCTGCGCTGGGCAAGCCCTCCATCCTGATTCCTTATCCCTATGCGGCGAACAGGCATCAAGAGACCAACGCCCTGATCCTCCTTCGAGCGGGAGGGGCAGAGATGATCCTTCAGCAGGATTTGAGCGGCAAGGCTCTGGCAGCGCTGCTCATGAGATATATGGAGGATCGGGCAGCGCTCGAGAAAATGGGCGAATCAGCGCGGGCGGTTGGAAGACCTGATGCGGTTGGAATCATAGCAGACATGTTGATGGATATGATGAAGAAATGAAAACACTCGGAAAGGCCAAACACATCCATTTCGTGGGGATAGGCGGTATCGGCATGAGCGGGATCGCTGAACTGCTGCTCAACCTGGGGTATGAAGTGAGCGGTTCAGACCTCAAGAGGTCCCCCATGACCAATCGCCTCTCCGATCTTGGCGGCAAGGTCTTCTCAGACCACAGGGGGGAGAACGTAGAAGGGGCGGATGTGGTGGTCTACTCTTCGGCCGTGTCCGGCGACAACCCCGAGATCGTCGAAGCAAAGGAAAGGTATATCCCGGTCATCCCCCGGGCGGAGATGCTGGCGGAATTAATGCGCCTGAAGTACGGCATAGCCGTGGCCGGGGCACACGGAAAGACGACCACCACGTCCATGATTGCCTCTATCCTGACTTCCGGGAACCTGGATCCGACCGTGGTCATCGGTGGAAGGCTGGACATCTGGGGCGGGTCCAACGCCAAGTTGGGGCAAGGAGAGTTCCTCGTGGCCGAATCGGATGAGAGCGACGGGTCTTTCATGATCCTCTCTCCGACCATTGCGGTGGTTACCAACATCGACCGTGAACATATGGACCATTATGGAAACATGGACGCCATAAGAAGGGCGTTCGTTAATTTCATCAACAAAATCCCTTTTTATGGCCTGGCCGTATTGTGCCTTGATAACGAAGAGATTCAGGGGATCATCCCCTATCTGAGAAAGAGATACCTGACATACGGCATGAGTTCGCAGGCGGATCTGAGGGCGAAAGAGATAGAGAGGAGCAGACAGGAGACGGTTTTTGAGGCCCTCTATCAGAATCGGTCTTTGGGGAAGATCGTGGTCGGCATGCCGGGAAATCACAACGTCCTCAACGCGCTGGCCGCCATAGGCGTCGGCCTTGAGCTGGATATCCCCATGGATGAGATAAAGGAGGGGCTGAGAAGCCTGGGCGGGCTGGCGCGGAGATTCCAGATGAAAGGGGAGAAGAACGGCATCCGTGTCATGGATGATTACGGCCACCATCCGACGGAAATCTCCGCCACCCTTCAGACGGCAAGGGAATGCTGGCCGGACAGGCGGCTTGTCGTCGTCTTCCAGCCCCATCGATACAGCCGGACCAAGGACTTGTATGAGCGTTTTGTGATCTGCTTCAACCACGCGGAGGTCCTCATCCTGGCGCCCATCTATTCGGCGGGCGAACGGGTTATTGAGGGGGTGAGTGCGGAGTGGCTTTGCCGGGGCATAAGAGAGCATGGGCACAAGGACGTACTTCTGTGTCAGGACCAGGATGAGATATTGGACACCCTGACGGGCCTTATGAGGAAAGGGGATGTCATCTTGACCCTGGGGGCGGGGGACGTTCACCAGGTGGGAGAGAAATTGCTGGAGAGGCTTGAGGGGGGGAGGGAGGAATGAGAGCTTTAGTACGACTTTTCATAATGACGCTCACAAACCTTTTTTCACCACAGAGACACAGAGGGCACGGAGAAGAAAGTTTTTGCCCATTCGCGGGAGATACCGCGAATGGGCAAGTTCCACGTCGTCCGCCTTCGGCGGAGATCGATGCATCTCATCCCACGATCCCTTTGCTCTATAATGGAGTTCAGTTCTCCGATGTTTTCAGTCAAAAGCTGTGGCAGGAGGAAAAGACACACCTTTCATTTGTCCCGGTGATTCACCGGGGCAAATGAAAGATTTGAATTTCTCTGAGTCCTCAGTGCCTCTGTGGTGATAATTTCATTTTGGACAAGTGGGCAAGTAATCATAATCTCAAAATTTGCTTGAATGGGTGACCCAATGTGTTTCATACGGCAAAGCAGGTCCTGTTCCTGTGTTTGGGACCGTCCAGGGTGATTACAGGTCAAGTCCTCAATGTTGAGGCTAGCGAGTTCCTCTGCTGGAAAGATTTTGCGGCGCACTGTGAATCGTCATGTAGATAACGATTTTACGTATTCCGGAGCATTCTCCCC
>JAZDGZ010000341.1:0-3528 GCA_043806375.1 Pseudomonadota bacterium
ACCCTCGGATCACTCAACGCTGTTACAGCTTCTTCAAAAGAGACCTTATGCTTACGCAAATTTGAGCGGGCCTTGTTGGGATCCCATTCGAATTTCATATCCCTAATTATATCATGCTCTGTTCTTGATTACACGCATAAGATTGATTCTTATGGGGTTTCGAGGCTTGCGGCAATTGGAGATGATTTGAGTTGCCTTATTCCTGCAAAATGGCCGACCTGCATGTAGTCTTTCCGTCAAAGATGGCCTGGGAAGATACTATATGGAATCAAGCTAAATCATCTGTCCCTTTTTCTTGCTTATGTCGGTTGGCCCCCGGCAGCCTGAACTTCTTAGAAGGGCACTTTGAGGATCAAAAACAGCATTCTACGGCCCAAAATAGCCTTGATTGTTTTCCCTTCACGCACAATATCAAGTGGTTATCTGGGTCCGACCCAATGCCATTAACTTAGAGTAATGGCGCATCCACTGGAGATAGGCGCCCAGAAGGGGCTTGTTCTATGTTTCCCTTGTTCTATGTTTCCCTTGGGGACTTCCTTCAAGCAGGAGATTTGGCGGGCTTCCCCTGCTCACCAATGATCACAAGGCAGCGAGAGGGCGGGTGAGCGGGACGACCTGAGCTGGTTTGCGATCACAAGCACAACAATCACCATTCCTATCATGTCAGAGATCAACCCCTGGAAGATAAGGAACAGGGCACCGGTGATCAAAAGACCCCGTTCGAGGAGAGAAACCCGCACTATGGCATAACCGGCAAGACCGGCCGCAAACGCGGCTGTGCCCAGAATGCTGGTGAATAACGCCTGAATTACGTCCAGCGGCGAGCCCACGAGGAGCAGGGCGGGGCCGTAGACAAACATGAAAGGAAGGACGAAGGTAGTAATGCCAAGTCTCGTCGCATTCCATCCCGTCTCGAAGGGTTTGCTCCCGGCGATGGCGGCTGCTACAAAGGCGGCTATGCAGACAGGCGGGGTGATGAACGAGACCAGACCCCAGTAGAATATGAAGAGATGAGCCGCAATCGGAAGGACGCCCACTTTTTCGAGCGCCGGCGCTACCAGTACGGCGAGCATAATGTAGATAGGGAGCGAAGTCATTCCCATTCCGAGTACGAAGCACGCTGCGGCCGTTATAACGAGGAGGATGATAAGGCTGCCGCCGGACATTTGAATAAGCCCCATGGACAGCTTCTGACCCAGGCCCGAAAGCCCCACGCATCCAATAATGATGCCCGCGGCCGTGCAACCCATGCCCACTTCCAGCATCCCACGGCTGGCCGACTCCAGAGCACCGACAGTCTTCGTGAGGGAGATCTTTTCTTTTCGGAAAAAGGAGATTATAAACAGGACCGCGAGCGACGAAAGGGCCGCGTACTCTGCCTCAAAGAGCAACGCCACAAGAAAGAATATGAGTGCCAGGACGGGGATAAAGTGGAACCATCCCACTGCCATTACCTTGGTGAAAGAGGGGATTTCGGTACCCGAAAGAGGTTTGAGTCCCATTTTTCGCACTTCAAGATCGAGCATGAGAAACACGGCAAGAAAGTAGAGAAGTGCCGGGAAGAGGGCTGCCTTGCACACCGAGACATAGGGAATGCCAAGGAATTCCGGTATGACAAACGCGACGGCCCCCATGACCGGGGGCATGAGTTGGCCCCCATTCGACGCCACAGCTTCGACCGCCCCGGCGAAGGCCGGTCTGAACCCAACCCGTTTCATGAGAGGAATGGTAATCATGCCGGTGGTTGCCACATTTGCTGAGGTGCTCCCGGAAATAGTCCCGAAGGCGGCACTCGCGATAACCGCAACCTTCGCAGGCCCGCCCCGAAAGCGGCCGAACAGAGAGAGCGCAAGGTCGATAAAGAATTGGCCGGCGCCTGAAGCATTAAGAAATGAGGAGAAGATGAGGAAGGCAATGATAACGGTCGCGGCAACGGCCATGGGCATGCTGAAGAGTCCCGTGTCCCACAGGAACAACTGCTTGACGATGAAATTCCACGAAAAGCCTCTGCCCCTGAACATGATTACCATGTGGTTCGAAAACATCGTTTCCAGAATGAAGGTGATCACAATGAGGGTAAGGACCATGCCCATGACCCTTCTGATCGCCTCCAATACAAGGAGTATCAGCGCTGAGCCGAGGATCAGGTCGAGGCTGCCGAGGGCCGGCAGGACCGCCTTCTCCGCCATCTTCTGTCCCATGAGCAGCACATAGAGACAAATTCCGGCGCTTGCACATGCAAAAGCAGCGTCGTACCAGGGAAGGGCATCACGAGCCTGTTTCCTGTTTGCAGGCACGAGTAGAAAGACCAGGACCAGGATAAAGCCCAAACTCCCTGCGAGGAAAGGAGGAAGGAGCAGGTCAATCCCCACCTTCTCAAAAAGATGGGTGATGAAAGCGATATGATAGAGTGACATGGCGGCGGCGATCACCGTGAGCAGGCGTCCCCTACCCCCTTCATATGTCCGAAACCTATCACCCGCAGCTTTTTCGAGCGCCTGCTCCTTCAAAAGCCCACCCCTATTTCCCACTCAGCAGCCTTTTCTGGAGCTCCTCCATCTCACTCGTCCACATGCCCTTTTCTTTGTAATACCTGATGGCGCCGGCGTGATAGGGTACGGCTACGCTTGCGGAAACCGGTTTGCGGGCAAAATCCTTGAGACTCGGATGTATTGCCTCCATCTCCTGGGGGTGGTCGAACATGGCTTTCATGATTCCATAGACCACCTCCTCGTTCAGGTTGGTCTGTACGATGGGTATAGTGTAATGGCCGACAACGGTAAAAGCTGGCTGTCCCTTGTAGGTCCCGGCCGGAATCGTTACCGGTCCATGCCCCGGCATTACGGAAGCCACCTTGCTCGCTGCTTCGGGCGTGATGGTGACCCACGACACGTCCATGCTGCTCACGAGTTCGAGGGCCTGGGGAGACGGGATTGCGCCAAAAAAGGAGACCGCGTCGGCCCTCCCTTCCTTCAACATGGCGACACATTCAGAAAACTTCGTGATGGGATAACTCTTGTAGTCATCCCGCTTCATTCCGTGAATTTCTAAAAGGCCGTCGCGTACCTGGTCGGTCACGTCCGAACCTATCATGACGTCCCCTCCCCATTTTCGACCCTTCAGGTCCGAGAAGTTCATGATGCCTGATTTTTTCGACGCAACAATGTACCAATACGCCAGGTAGCCGCCCGAAAATGCCCGTATGTACCGCTGGGGCCCCTCTTTCTGGTAGGGCCCTGTACCGGTCCATGCCTGATGGGCCGAAGGATTGCTGCACCACGCGACCTCTGCATTCCCGGACTTCAAGTTATTCAGGTCTGCTTTGGTTCCACCGGTCGGTCCCATTGCAGTGCTGCTCACGCCCGTGTATTTCTGTACCAGTGCGGTCAACCCTACGGCAGTCACCCATTTTGACCCTGAAGGAGAAGACCACGATAAATGTTTCGGCCATTGCGCTGATTGTGCCTCGACATGGCCTGACAGAATAACGGTTGCAACAAAAACAAGCGCCGCCAAAAAGCAAAAAAC